>JBJTHL010000237.1:0-2680 GCA_046094445.1 Vulcanococcus sp. | reverse complement strand
GCATGTTCAAGACCTCACCGGAGCATGCGGCGGTGATGATCACCGAAGCGGTGGTGCAGAACCCCGGCAGCTATCCGGACTGCGGCAAATACCTCGGCAGCCTGTTGCGGGAGTGTTCACGCCGGTTTGCACGCCGCTGCTGGTGGAGGCGGCGCGCTGCGGCACCCCGACGGGTTCATTCGGCGTGGCGGCGGCGGCGGCGGCACTGGCATCCCGGGCGGCGCTCTTCTCGAACAGGCTGCCGAGGTATTTGCCGCAGTCCGGATAGCTGCCGGGGTTCTGCACCACCGCTTCGGTGATCATCACCGCCGCATGCTCCGGTGAGGTCTTGAACATGCTGGCGCTCTGGCGCTTGATCAGGGCGTAGGCAGCGGTCCAGCTCACGTCGTGACTGTTGCCCGCTGCCCGCATGAAGCAGTACATCTGCGCGCCCTTGCCGCCCGAGGTGGCCCCGGCGTCTGCCGCCCGTGCCGCCAGGGTGCCGCTCAGGCCGCTGCCGGCCAGCAGCGCCAGCATCAGCAGCCGCTGCAGCGGCTGACCCAGCGGCGAGCGGGACAGAGCGGAAGCCATCGGGGGCGGTGCAAACGGTTGGCGCCCACGGTATCGAGCCTGCCCAGACCTATCCAGGGGGTGTGGCCTGCTGGCCGAGCACCAGGCGCACAATCAGCGGCAGCACCAGCAGCACGGTGATCAGCCGCACGGCGTGCAGGCTGGCCACGGCGGCGCCCACGCCGAAATCAGCCCCCACCAGGCTCATGCCGCTGATGCCCCCGGGCGCGGCCCCCAGCAGGGCCACCACCGGATCCAGCCCCAGCAGGCGGCTGCAGACCAGGGCCACCACCAGCCCGGTGAGCACCAGGGCCAGGGTGATCACCAGCGCCGGTCGCCAGAGCTGGCGCAGTTCCGTGAGCGCTGAGGCGGTGAGGCTGGTTCCGATCACCGTGCCGATGCCGATCTCCAGCAGGGTTCGGGTTCCCACGGGCCAGGCCGCCGGCTCCAGCCGCCCGGACATGCTCAGCAGCCCGGCCCCCAGCAGGGCGCCGGCCAGGGGAGCTGCCGGGATGCCGGTGCGCAGGGCCAGCAGCCCGCCCACCAGGCCCGCCAGCAGGTAAGCCGTGAGGTTGAGGGGGGCTGGCATCGCGGCGGATCGGCAGGCTGCGGCAAGTCTGCAGAGTGATTCCGGGCTGTGTGGCTTGAGAATGGCCCGTCGCTGTGGTGTCATCGGGGCAGTTGCAGCCATGGCCATGTCCGGGGAATCGGTGTCCTTCCGGATCACACGCACCACCGAAGACCTTGCGCAGACCGTTGCGGCGCTCTCGCAGCGGCTGGTGAAGCTGGAGCAGCGCCTGGAAGCGCTGGCCCTGCAGCTCGATGGGGTGCAGGCGCCGGTCGAGCCGGATGCGGAGGAGGTGCGCCGGTTGGATCAGGTGGCGGTGCTGCTGGCGGATTGCCGCAATCTCCTGCAGGACAGCCAGCCTCAAGGCACGGCGCCCGAGCTGTCCGTGTGCGGAGCCGACGACGCGGAGGAGCCGCTGGCCGCTTGACAGCCGCGGTGCGGTGCCACAATGGGAAGAAAGCGGATCATGGCCTTCACAAACAGCCATCGCAGCGCTTACGGCACCAATCGCGACCACCTGCGCGATCAGGCAGCCGAGACCACGACTCTGCTGTCCGGCTGCCGGCACCGCGGCTACGCCGAGAGTGGGCATCAGCTGGAGAAGCTGGAGTTCGCTCTGGCGGTGGCCATCACCCGCGGGGATGCTGATCGCATCAATCAGCTGCGGGCACAGATTGCAGCGCTCGGCGGCAATCGCGAAGAACCTGGCACTTGATTGCGCGGGTGATCCAGCGCACCCTGATCCGGATTCGCCCACAGTCCGAACAGCGCCACGGCGCCAATTAGGATGCAAGCAATGAGCCCGGGCAAAGTTGCCAGGATCAGCCATACGCCATCCGTACATCCCTGTCAGCTGCGGCTGTGGTGATGATCACCGGTTGGCGTTTGTCTGCAGCTCAGCCGCTCTCTTTACGACCCGCCCCCTGCATGCAAGCGATCGGTCAGCCAGCACTTGGTGATCGCCGCCAGGATCTGCATCAACAGGCCGCCGCCCACGAGGCCGCGGCCCAGGCCGCAGCGGCCAGTGGGAACGTGGAGGCGTCGGCTCGCCTGATCCTGCAGGCCCTTGATTGCGAACGCCGCGCCGGCAGCGTCGGCCCCCAGGTGCTGCAACTCATCAAGCCCCGCGGCTGAGCTTTGGTGACAGCGGTCCACCAGGCACGATCAGGGTCTGGGGCTGGATCCGTGCCGATGAAGCCTTCGTGTGTCTGTCGAGGCCTGAGCAGACCTGTCACCGCTTCATCGTGATCGCTCGTGCCAGGCAGTCGAGCTGCTCCATCGACGCTGACGCACAGGGTGTCGACCTCGCTGCGCTCAGCGGGCGTGGTAACGGCAGGCCAGGATCACCAGTGTGGTGCCCTCAAGCCGGTAGATGAGCCGATGCTCGTCGTCGATACGGCGCGACCAGCAGCCCGAGAGGTTTTCCCGCAGCGGTTCCGGCTTGCCGATCCCCACAAATGCGTCGCGGAGGCAGGCCTGGATCAGCTGGTTGATCCGCTTCATCTGTCTGCGGTCCTGGCCCTGCCAGTAGAGATAGTCCTCCCAGGCGGCGGGAGTCCATGC
>JBJTHL010000236.1:0-8525 GCA_046094445.1 Vulcanococcus sp. | reverse complement strand
TCCTGTGACTTCCAGCCAACAACCAAAACCTGTCTAGGTTCAACGCAGTGCATCAGGGTCGGATGGCCAGCTCTTTGAGTGCTTTTCTCGGCGAAATCGGCCGGCATCAGTTGTTGACTCCAGAACAGGAGCTGACCCTCGGACGGAAGGTTCAGGCCATGGTGTCGCTGTCAGAGCGCTGCTCGCAGGCTGGAGGGACAGGCGCTGCCTGCGATTTCAGCACCATCGAGCGTCGCACGATCCGCCTGGGCGAACGGGCCAAGGAGCAGAAGATCACCGCCAATCTGCGCCTGGTCGTGAATCTGGCCAAGCGCTACCAGGGCAAGGGGCTCGACCTGCTCGACCTGATTCAGGAAGGCACCCTCGGGTTGACCCGAGCGGTGGAGAAGTACGACCCAACGCGTGGCCATCGGTTCAGTACTTATGCCTATTGGTGGATTCGCCAGGGGCTCAATCGCGCTCTCTCCACCCAGAGCCGCACGATCCGGATTCCCGTGAACGTGAACGAGAAGCTCACACGCCTGCGCGCCGCCAAGGCCCGCCATCTGCAGGCCAATGGCGTCAATCCCTCCACCCGTGAGCTCGCCCTCGC
Organism: Vulcanococcus sp.; assembly: GCA_046094445.1. GTDB lineage: Bacteria > Cyanobacteriota > Cyanobacteriia > PCC-6307 > Cyanobiaceae > Vulcanococcus. The sequence continues at coordinate 7,933 of JBJTHL010000236.1, read as the reverse complement.
CCTCGACCTGCCCCGCGAGGAGGTGGAGGAGCTCCTGGGCTGCGAACTGCGCAGCGTGACCGTGAGCCTGCAGGGGGCGGTGCGTTCCAAGTCCGATCCCTCCGAACTCGTGGATGTGCTCCCCAGCGAAGAGCTGCCGCCGCTGGAGCGCGCTGAGCTGGCTGAGCGCAGCGCCTCGGTGTGGATGCTGCTTGAACGCGCCAATCTCACCCCCAAGGAGCGCACGGTGGTGATGTTGCGTTTCGGCCTGGATGGCAGCAACGAATGGCGCACCCTGGCGGAGGTGGCGCGGCAGCTGGGTTGCAGCCGTGAGTACTGCCGCCAGGTGGTGCAGCGGGCCCTGCGCAAACTGCGCAAGGCCAGTCTTCAGAGCGGCTTGGTGGCGGCCAACTGAGCCGGCTTTCCCCCCTCCTCTAGTGCGGCAGAGGCGCCTCAGAATGAAGCGATCTCGCAGGGTGTCATCCGGCATGACCGTGGATTCCTTCCAGGGCGAACCCGTGGATGCCGAGGTGATCGGCAGCAGCGACGTGGACGAGGGGGCGCTGCGCCGCCTGTTGCGTCGGGCCGGCCGTGGCCTGGCCAGGCCCGCGATCGAATGTCTGGAGCTGCTGCTTGTTGGGGATACGCCGCCCCAGGTGCGGGTCACGATGCTGGCGGCCCTCACCTACCTGCTGGTGCCCCTGGATCTGATCCCGGATTTCATCCCCGCCGCCGGTTTCAGCGATGATCTGGTGGCGCTCACGGCCCTGCTGGGCCTCTGCACCTCGCACATGACGGACGCCATCCGCCTGCGGGCAAAGCGCAAACTGGATCGCTGGGTTCCCCCCGGGCGTTGATGGCCACCCTCACCGCCGAGCAGCTCGACGATCTGCAGGCCTTCCTCAAGGATTGGTTGCGTCACAGTGGCCGGACGCAATCCGATCTGCGCCGGGCCTTGCGTGCCGCCTCGATCCGCATGCCAGTGCTGCTGGAGGAACTGGTGCGCATTCATGGCCGCGAGGGGCTGACCGGCCTGGCGGATCGCCTCTGTGCCATCGAGGCTGCCTGGCAGGGGGAGGACCAGGCCGATGGCGGCCTTGGCGTGCCTGAGGCTCTCGCCGATTCCCTGGGCCAGCTGGATCTGCTGCTGCAGGAAATCCGCCTGGAGAGTGGTCAGGGCTGACCACGATCCCGGTGGAAGGCGTCAAAGTGGGTGCACCCACGGCGCTTCCCATGTCTCCCACGCAGATGTCCGCCCCGCTGCTGCTCCTGTTGGCTGCTCTGGCGACGTCAGTGTCCCTGCTGGGCGCACCGGCGCGGGCGCAGGTGGAGAGTTTTCTCTGGGGGCCCGGCAGCAATGTGGGCCCCGCCACCAAGGTGGAACCCAAGAACTGCCGCACCGCCGCTGACGGCACGATCACCTGTGACACCCAGCTGGTGAATCCCGAGGGCAGTACCCCCGCCAAGCCGCAGTACAACCCCTTCAAGTACTGATGGGCCAGCTGAACGACCGCGGCTTCCTGGCCGCGATCACCGGTTTCGAGCGGGTCCTGGCCAAGGTGCTGTCGATCGCGCTCAGCCTGGTGCTGGTGGTGGCCAGCGTGCAGATGCTGCTGTTTCTGGGCAACGATCTGCTGGATCTGCAGGTGAACTGGACCGGGGAGGGGTTGATTCGCCTGCTCGACGAGATCCTGGTGATCCTGATCGCCCTGGAGGTGCTGCAGAACCTCACCGCCTACCTGCGCGAGCACGTGGTGCAGATCGAGTTGGTGCTGGTCACCGCTCTCACGGCCGTGGCCCGCAAGGTGATTGTGATGCCACCGGGGATGCAGAAGAGCCCCGGGGAACTGATCGGTCTTGGGGTTGCGGTGCTGGCGCTGGCCGCGGCGTATTGGTTAGTCCGCCAGTCGAACGTCAGGGCGCGTCCCACCAGAACAGAGCCAGCCATAGGGTCCCCGGAGCCGGATCGGTTGCCACCAGCCGGTGGCGCCGGTGGGGGGTAATCAGCAGGCTGTCGCCAACGCACAGATCGCGCGGTTCAGCCTCATCGGCGAACTGCAGCCTGGCGCTTCCCTGCAGAAGCAGCACCCATTCGCTTTCGGTCTGGTCGTACCAGAACCCCTCCGGACTGCTGGCCAGACAGGAGTGGATCCGCTCCAATCGCCAGCCCTGGCCCTGCAGCAGCAGGTCTTGCCGCTCCTCCCCCTCCGCCGGCGCCCCTGCGGCCAGCAGATTGCGTTGATCGGCGGGGGACGTTCCCCCGGCACTGATTTCAGCTTCACCCCAGCGGCGGCCGATGCTGAACCCGTGGCCTGCCGCCAGGTTCACCACCTCATGGTGGTGGCTGCACTGGCGCAGGGCCTCGCGCAGGGTTGGCTCCGCCTCGCTGAGGGCCACGAAGGCATTCAGCTGACGGACTTTCTCGAGGAACTGCTGGAGCTGGGCTTCGGCCATGGCTCCAGTATCGGCGCCAGGGCTTTGGCCAGGCGGAAGCGCTGGAAGTGCACCCCGTTGATCAGCAGTTCCTCGCGCCACTGCAACTGCCAGCCGTTCCGGCAGAACAACGGCCTGGAGATCAGGCTGGCTTCGGTGCGTAACTGGCGGAGGCCTTCCCTCTGGGCCTGCTCTTGCTGAGCCTGCAGCAACTGCTGGCCCAGCCCCTGGCGCTGATGGCTGGGACGGCAATAGAGCAGCGCCAGCCGGTCGGCCGGTTCCCGTACGGCGAAGGCCAGCACGGGCGTCTCAGAATCGCCGATCACCAGCCCCAGGCCGTTGTTCAGGCTGTGCAACAGGGCTGCTGAGGGTTGCCGGCTGTCGGCCTGCTGCGCCCAGGCCTGGCGCTGCGCAACGGTGTAGAGCAGCGGCTCGCAACTCGCCACCGCCTGGCGATACACCTGCAGCACAGCATCCCTATCGGTTGGTCGCAGGGGCCGCAGGCTGTTCATGGGCAGATGTGCGGGGCGGTTGTGCCTTCATTTTTGCTGGAGAAGCGATCCTTGCCTGCAGCCAGGGCTGCGATGTTGTAGGTTTGATGTGTTGAACTTCTCCCCACGCAAGAGTCAATGCTGACCGGATCGGAACTGCTGGCCAAGGTCAAGGAGCTGGGCGATGTGGGTAAATCCGAGATCGTTCGTGCCTGCGGCTATGTCTCCACCAAGAAGGACGGCGCCGACCGCCTGAACTTCACCGCCTTCTACGAAGCGCTGCTCGAGGCCAAGGGCGTTGAGCTCGGCGCCAGCAGCAAAGTGGGCAAGGGTGGCCGCAAGCTGAGCTACGTGGCCACTGTGCAAGGCAATGGCAACCTGCTGATCGGTAAGGCCTACACCGCCATGCTCGACCTCAAGCCCGGCGATGAATTCGAGATCAAGCTGGGCCGCAAACAGATCCGCCTGATTCCCGCCGGCTCCAGCGAGGAAGACGAAGAGTGATCGCCTGATCCTCTCCACCGTGCACGCCTGACCATTCGCCAGGCTGTCGCCTCGCCCAGGCTCTCGTCCGCTCACCCTTCGGCTTTGCCGGAGGGTTTTTTGCTGGAGGTTTTTTCTGGAGGGTTTTTGCTGGACGCTTTGTGCTGGCGCACCGCCGGCCGCCTGATTCAGCTCACCTGGGCCATTGCAGACTGGTCCACTCTCTGTTCCCTGCGCGTGCTGCCGCAGGTCTGCCATGCGGCGTTGGATGTCTTTCGGGTTGAGCGTTGCCCTGGCCCTTTGGGGCTTGGGGGTTGCCCTGTTGCCTGCCCCAGCCTGGGCTGCCGATGGGGCTCAGCTGTTTGAGGCCCACTGCGCCGGTTGCCACCTGAATGGGGGCAATCTCATTCGCCGCGGCAAAACCCTGAAGCTGGCTGCCCTGCAACGGCAGGATCTGGCCTCCAAGGAGGCCATTGCCAGGATCGCTGCTGGCGGCATCGGTCAGATGAGTGGCTATCAGGCCGTGCTCGGGGATGCGGGGGTGGAGGCTGTGGCCGGCTGGGTGTGGCAACAGGCTGAGGCGGGCTGGCCGAAAGCCTGAGCCCCATCAGAACGCCTGGATCCAGGGGTACACCTGCAGTGCGGTCCAGATCCCCTCGCGCCAGTAGATGTCGTTGTGGAGCAGATCCTCCACCTGCTGCTGGCTCTCTGCCTCATAGATGGCAAACACGTGGGTGCTTCCTTCGGTGGGCCCCAAGGTGATCAGCAGGCCTGCATCCTTCTGCTGCTGAAGGCCCTGCAGATGCTCCTGCCGATAAGGTGTGCGCTTCTCCAGGGCGTTTTCGCAGTAGGTGCCCCACAACACAAAGCGCATGCCGGCTGGATCGCAAACGGCTGAAACCTACAGCCAGCCGCTGCCCAGCAGGGGGATGTTCACCGGCGAGGGGAAGAGGATCGGCCGGCCGCTGGGTTTGGCGGTGGCAGAACTGCTCCAGTCCACGGTGCAGGCGAAACGCACAGCCTTGTTCTGCTCCGTGGTGTTGAGGCGGAAGCGCTGCACCACCGCCCGCTCCGGCATCAGGTACTGGGCCTGATTGCAGGCATCCACCTCGGAAATGGCGGAGGTGAAGCTGCTGGATTCGGCGCGGCCTGGGCTCGGGAGCAGCACCAGCGTGCTGCACAGCAGAGCTCCTCGGAGCAGGGGGCGCAGAACCATGACAGCGAACGGGATGGAGTGATGCCGCAATTCTGGAGCCAACAGCTCGGCTTGCCCAGGATGGTTGTGCCGTGGTTCCGCAACCTGTTGTGCCCGCTCCCCGCAGCCGTGCGCGATCGATCCCAACGGCGGCCACCTGTGCAGCCCGGCTGCAGAGCCTGTGGCTGGCCTGGTTCTTCTGCCTGCTGTTCCACACCGATCTCGGGCTGATGCCGCTGTTTCACGGCCTCTCCCCGGAGATCGAGAGCCAGGTGCCGCCGGAGCGCTTGCCTGTGGTGTTCTGGGCGATGTTGCTCTATTTCCTGCTGCCGTTGCTGGCCCTGCTCCTCACCACCTACGTGGAACCAGCGGGGCGCCGCTGGCGCTGGCTGCTGTTTGGCCTGGGCGTTGCCTACACCATCACCAACATCGCCCACCTGGTGGTGGATGTGCTGATTCCGGATTCCCGCGGCGATCAGGTGCTGTTGATGGCGGTGATGGTGCTGATCGGCGGGCTGATCAACCGCGAGGGCTGGCGCTGGTGCCAGGCTCGCTGAGGCTGCGTCCAGGGGGCAGGGGTTCCGCCAGCTGCAATCCGCTCTGGCGCAGGGCCTCCAGCAGGCCGAGATTGATGCGCTGCTGACTGGCCGCCGCCTGCACCGCCTGGCGGGTGGGCAGGAAGTAGCAGAGCTCAAACACCAGACCGGCCGGGCTGAGTTCCAACAGATGGCAGCGCTCGAAGCGAGCCTCAGGGCTGCTGGCCACGGCCGCCGCGGCCAGGTCGATCACGAGGCCGGCGGCATCGGAGGGGCTGTCGTGGCGCAGCACCAACCGTTGCAGCACGCGCCGCTCCTGCTGATCGCCGAAGTTGCGGATCGTTTTGAGCAGCAACTCGCTGTTGGCCACCAGCACCAGTTCGCCATCCAGGCTGCGCAGCTGGGTGGAGCGCAGGCCCACCTGGAGCACCCGGCCGGTCACATCATCGAAGCGCAGCAGATCGCCGATCCGATAAGGCCGGTCCAGCAGGATCGTGAGGTAGGTGAAGAAATCCCGCGCCGGCCCCTGCAGGGCAAAGCCGATGCCCAGCCCTGCGCCGGCCAGGGTTCCCACCACTGCGGTGAGCTGTAGCCCCTGGTTTTGCAGGAACACCAGCGCACCCAGGATCCACACCAGCGCGCGCAGCATCGGCAGCAGGGCCTGCAGCCCGCCCATTTCGCTGGCGGGCACCAGCCGCTGCAGGCTGGAGAGCAGCACCAGTTCGAGCAGACCATTGAGCAGCCGCACGCTCAGCACCGTGGCCAGCAGGCCCATGGCGCCGTAGGCGAGGCGATCGGCCAGGCCGCTCAGCGGCAGCAGATCCCAGAGGATTGCCGCCAGCAGCAGTAGCACCAGGGGGATGGCGCTGCGCAGAAGCTGGCGCCGCAGTCTGTGGCTCACGGCCGGATCGGGGCTGAACGGCGGTCAGGGATGGCGTTCAGGCATCGAGAGCCTGGCGCAGCTCGGCGCAGAACCGACCGGCTGCAGCGGCCACATCGCCCTGCTGGGCCTGGGCCTCGGCCATCACCTTCACCAGGGCACTTCCCACAATGGCGCCGTCGGCCCCCCAGTCGCGCACCTGGCGCGCCTGATCCGGCCCGGAGATGCCGAAACCAACCGCCACCGGGGTGGGGCCAAGGCCCTTGAGCTGCTGCACCAGGCCCTGCACCCGGCTTTCGATGCTGGTGCGCACGCCGGTCACGCCGGTCACACTCACGAGATAGGTGAAGCCGCGGCTGGCGCTGGCGATTCGGCCCATGCGCTCGGCGGGCGTGGTGGGCGCCACTAGCAACACGAGGTCGAGCCCTTGGCCCGCGGCAATCGAGGAGAGCTTTTCCGCCTCTTCAAGGGGGAGGTCGGGCACCACCAGCCCGGCGGCGCCGGCGGTGGCGGCGGCGGCGCAGAAGGCCTCCATGCCTCGGTTCAGCAGGGGATTGCTGTAGGTGAACAGGATCACAGGGATCGTGAGCTCACCCCGCAGGCCCGCCAGCATGTCCAGCACCTGCCCTGGAGTGGTGCCTACTGCCAGGGCGCGGCTGGCGGCGGCTTGGATCACCGGCCCATCGGCCAGCGGATCGCTGTAGGGGATGCCCAGTTCGATCAGGTCGGCCCCGTTGGCCTGCAGGGCCAGCAGGGTGGCGCGGGTCTGACCCAGGTCGGCATCGCCAGCCATCAGGAAAGGCATCAACGCGCAGCGGTCCTGGGTCTGGAGCTGGCTGAAACGCTGCTGGATCGGGGTGCTGGTGGTCACGGCAGCGCTGGATCTGGGCTGAGCCTATGGGGTCAGCGGTCGTCGCCTGCGCTGGTCTGGCCGATCTCCTCAAGCAACGCCTGCTGTTCAGCCGGGCTGAGGGCATCGAAGCGCTCCTGCAGCTCCGCCTCGGTGGCGGCGTCGTAGGCGGAGCGGTAACGCCGCCGCTGCTCCATGTAAGTCATGTTGCCGCTCACCACCCGGAAGAGGTACGAGCCGGTCCACACCAACACCACTGCCACGAGCAGGGCCTGGGCGGCGATGCCCGCCGAAAACCCCTCAAACCCCAGGGCCTGAAATCCCCAGTACCCCAGGCCACCGATGGCGAACACCACCGCGCCGGCCAACAGGGCACTTCCGCGACTGATGCCGCGGCCGCTGGTGTCCGTCATGCCAGTTCGCCCTGTCCCTGCAGCCGCAGGTTGATGAACGGCGCAAACAGGATCAGGCCGGGGAAGAACAGGAAGACCAAGCCGTAGATGGCGGTGCGCTCGATCTTGCCCATGGTGGTCCAACGCTTGGACATCCAGGCGATCAGCGCCAGAGGCACCACCACCAGGTAGGCCCCCGCCAGGGCCGCATAGGCCCCGATCACCAGCAGGGACTCGGTGGAGAGGGAGCTCAGGAACCCAGGCAGGGGCACGTTGCTGCAGCCATTCGTTCGTAAAATCTAGGATGGCTTCGCTGCGGCCGGGGAACCGGGCTGCGACGCCGGGAGCATGGCGGAATTGGTAGACGCAGCGGACTTAAAATCCGCAGACGGCAACGTTGTGGGGGTTCAAGCCCCCCTGCTCCCAGCGGTTCAGCTCGTCGAAGGGCTGCCAAGAGCCTTTTGCTGCAGTGTGCGGGGCCGGCCTTGGGCCTCTGCCTTCGGGTTCGTGGTGCGGTCCATGAGAGGCGCGGTCTAAGCCCAATGGCCTCTGAGCCAGGCAGGGGCCTCGTCCTGATCAGAGCGGTCGTGCGCGGCAAAGGATGTCCATGGCTATCGGTAAAACCACTGTTGAAATACTCTCGGTAGCTGCATAACGTAGGAGATATGCATGGAGGCGATGCCTTTTCTGCAGT
>JBJTHL010000235.1:0-28371 GCA_046094445.1 Vulcanococcus sp. | reverse complement strand
TCCCTTCCATGGCTTCCTACAAGGTCACCCTCATCAGCGAGGCAGAGGGCCTCAACAAGACCATCGAGGTTCCCGACGACCAGTACATCCTCGACGCCGCTGAAGAGCAGGGCATCGACCTCCCCTACTCCTGCCGTGCCGGTGCCTGCAGCACCTGCGCCGGCAAGCTCACAGCTGGCACCGTGGATCAGTCCGACCAGAGCTTCCTGGACGATGACCAGATCGAAGCCGGTTTCGTGCTCACCTGCGTGGCCTATCCCACCAGCGACTGCACCATCAAGACCCACGCCGAAGAGGAGCTCTACTGAGCCCCTGGTGATCGCGCCGGTTCCGCCGCGGCGGTTCCAGCCATCCCCACCCCTTGGCCTCAATGGCCCCTTGGCCGCGATGGCCACTTGGCCTCGACGGTCCCTTGGCCGCAATGGTCTGATCTGCCACCCTGTGGGGTGGCTTTTTTTTGAGTTGTCGTCTGCCTTGAGCCCTTGGCCGTGTCTGCAGCCACTCCAGCCTCCTCCACGGCCCCGGCGCCGGTGACCAGCCTGTTCGCCGCGGGGAGCGAGCACACCAGCCCCGGCGGTCAGTACAGCTTCCGGGTGCTGGGCCCCTGCTGCCGGTTGTTCGATCGCGAGGAGTTGCCCTGGCCCTGCTGCCGGCTGGCCTGGCGCAGCAAGGAGCCCAGCTGGCGGCGGGTGGGTCGTCGCTTTGTGGCGGATCTGGCGGCCCGCCGCTGTCCCTCCTATGCCGTGGAGCTGCTGCAACCGGGCGCGCGCCCCACGGTCACCGTGCTCACGCTGTTCCCCCTGCGGCTGAGCGCCCCGCTGCAGGAGTGGTGGTACAGCAAGCAGCCGCAGACCATGGAGCCCAGCAATGGGCAGCCACCGGAGCCTCGCGAAGCCGATCCCGCACCGGCTGACCACCCATAAAAAAAGACCCCACGCCAGGTGGGGTCTGAACGGGTTCGAGGCTGGAGCCGCAGGGGCTGGGGATCAGAAGTATATCTTGCCGCCGCCCCACTGGGCACCCTGGACCTTCGGCGCCACGAGGATGAAACCGGCCATCAGGCGCAGGTCTTCATCGCTCAGATCGCGCATCTTCACGAACACGTCGCTGCTGCGGATGCTGGGGTGCACGTCGGCGATGCTGTACTCGCCGTCGTAGCTGGTGGGGTCCTTCATGTAGTCCACCAGGGCGTCCACGTTGTCGCGGGACGGGGTGGCCAGGGCCAGGGTTTCGGGGTCGAGGCCCACGTTCTGGTTGGTCTTGGTGATGCCGCCGGCGTGGCACTCGCCGCAGCTGCTGTTGAAGATCTTGCGGCCGGCCTTGACCTCCTGTTCTGTGAAGCTCACCGAAGCGCCATCGGCATTCGCGGCCACCGTCAGTTGATCGGGGGTCCACGAAGCCGCCTGAGCTGGGCCGGCCAGGCCGAGCAGCAGGGCCAGGGGGAGCACCAGCAGCCGAGCCAGGGTGCGGAGAGCAGAGGAGAGAGAAGAGGCCATCGAGAAAGCCGGCAACGAGGCGCTCGGAACCGCGCCAAGGCTCTTGTATCACGGCCAGCGGGGCGCCCGGCTGCCCTCGCCCCAGGCACTCACACTCTGTTGCAGCGCCTCGGGCGGCACCGCGCCGCTCAGGCTTCGGGGGCGCTGAGTTCGAGGCTGAGGAAGTCCTTCGCCAGCAGGGTGTTCGGGAAGATCGCCTGGGCCTCGGCCAGCAGGTCGTCCGCCGTGACGGGGTTGCCGGCCACGTAGCGGGGGCTGAGGTGGGTGAGCGCCAGCTGTTTCACGCCGGCGGCCAGGGCCGTCTGCGCGGCCATGGTGCTGGTGGAATGCTGGCGGGCAAAGGCCATTTCCGCTTCGGCGTGGGAGAAGGTGCTCTCGTGGATCAGCAGGTCGGCGCCGGCCGCCAGTTCCACCGCCGCTTCGCAGAACACCGTGTCGGTGCAGTACATCAGGCTGCAGCCCGGACGCTGCGGCCCGCAGAGACTGGCGCCATTGATGATGCGGCCGTCGTCGAGGCTCACGCTGCGGCCGGCCTTGAGCTCGGCGTAGATCGGGCCGGGCGGGATGCCCAGGGCCTTGGCCTGCTCCACGTCGAAGCGGCCCGGCCTGGGCTTCTGATCCACCCGGTAGGCGTAGGCCGGCACCCGGTGGGTGAGTGGGGCGCAGCGCACGCTGAGGTCGTCGTCGTCGAGCAGCACGGCGCCGCTGCGGGCCGCCTCCTTCACCCGGTGGCTGCGCAACGGGTAGCTGATGCGGGTGGAGGAGGTGCGCAGCACCCCTTCCAGGTAGTCGCGCAGGGGATCGGGGCCGTAGAGGTCGATGCCGTTGCAGGTGCCCGCCAGCCCCAGGCTGGCCAGCAGCCCCGGCAGCCCGAACACGTGATCCCCGTGCATGTGGGTGATGAAGATGCGGCTGAGCTGGCTCACCCGCAGCTCGCTGCGCAGGAACTGGTGCTGGGTGCCTTCGCCGCAGTCGAACAGCCAGAGCTCGGCCCGTTGCGGCAGCCGCAGGGCCACGGCCGACACGTTGCGCCCGCGGGTGGGAACACCGGAACTGGTGCCGAGGAAGGTGACCTGCACGGCCGGTGCTCCCCCCGGACTCTCCAGGCATGGTCCCATGGCGGGGCTGGCGCCCCCGCCGGCGGCTCGTCACAATGGCCGCCTGCGCGAGCGATCCCCGTGCCTTTGTCCTGGCGTGCCCTGGCCCTGCCGCTGCTGGCCCTGCCGCTGCTGGCACCCGCGCGGCCGGCCCTGTCGCAGCCCGCTGCGGCGGAACCCGTGGTGCGGGTGCTGCTGCAGCAGGCGGGCGAGCTGAGCCTGCGGGCCGAGGGGGCCGTGGCTGTGCGCCTGCGGGATCGCCAGGGCCGTCCCCTGCTGGAGCGATCGGCCAGCCAGCCCCTGCTGCTGCGGCTGCGGCAGGGCTGGGTGGAGCTGCTGGCTCCGGCCGTTGACGGCAGCGGGGTGCCCCTGGCCCAGGGGCTGCCATCCACGCCGCTGGCGGCCCCGGAGCTGTGGATCGAGCCCCTGGCCAACGCCGCTCTGGAGACCGGCGCGCCGGCCCCCGCCCTGGCGGTGGGGCCGCGGCGTTATCGCGGCCGCCTGCAGGTCCTGGCGGGGCCTGAGGGTCTGCAGCTGATCAATCACGTGCCCCTGGAGAACTATCTCGCCAGCGTGGTGGGCAGCGAGATGCCCGCCAGCTGGCCCCAGCAGGCCCTGCGGGCCCAGGCTGTCGCCGCCCGCACCTATGCCCTCAAGGGGCGGCGCCCCGCGGCGGCCTTTGATCTCCAGGCCACGGTGGCCAGCCAGATGTACCGCGGGCTCGAAGCCGAAACCGCCTCCACCCGCGAGGCGGTGCAGGCCACCCGCGGCCAGGTGCTCACCTATGGCAGCGCCCTGATCGATGCGGTGTTCCACAGCAGCAGCGGCGGCAGCACCGAGAGCAGCGGTGATCTCTGGGCCCAGCAGCTGCCCTACCTGGTGAGCGTGCCGGATTTCGACCAGGACTCGCCGGTGCGCCGCTGGCGCCAGGCCCTCGATCCCCAGCTGCTGCTGAAGGCGTTTCCGGAAACCGGTGGCGTCAGCAGCATCGAGGTGTTGAGCACCACCGCCACGGGCCGGGTGCGGCAGGCGCGGGTGTTGGGGCCGGCCGGGGCGGTGGTGCTCAGCGGTGCCAGCCTGCGCAGCCGCCTGGGGCTCAGAAGCACCTGGGTGCGTTTCGAGCTGGAGCTTCCCCCCGCGCCGGTCGTCGCCATCGGCGGCGGCCCCGCCTTCGTGCCGCCGCCGCCTGCCCTCACCCTGGCCACGGCGTTGCCGCTGCCGGCTGCGGATCCGGCCCCGGCGCTGCCCCTGCCGCAGCTGGTGGCCGTGGGGCGGGGCTTTGGCCATGGCATCGGCATGAGCCAGTGGGGTGCCCTGGCCATGGCCCGCCGCGGCGACAGCTACCCCAGCATCCTCAGCCACTACTACCGAGGTACCCAGCTGCGCAGCTACGGCGAGCTGGCCTTCACGGCCGCCGCCGAGCCAGGCTCAGGCAGACGTGTCCTGAGCGATGGCCCTGCCCAGGTTGTGGCCACCGGCCCCGTGCAACAGCCCTGATCCGCTCCTGACCCACTCCACCCCCCCGGCCCTTGAGGTGCTGAGCGATGTCGCGGCCGTGGCCGAACGGGTGGCGGCGCTGCTGCTGGCGGCCCTGGAGCGCGGCCAGATCCTGGGCCTGGCCACCGGCCGCACCATGGAGCCGGTGTACGCCGCCCTGCGGCGCCAGCTGCTGGCCTGCCCGGCCGGCCAGCGCCAGCGGCTGCTGGCCGGTTGGTGCAGCTTCAACCTCGATGAATACGTGGGGCTGGCCGCCGGCGATGCCGGCGCCTTCGCCACCGAGATGGCCCACGCCCTGGAGCGTCCCCTGGCTCTGGCGGCCGGCTGCCTGCAGCTGCCCGATGGCCGGGCGCCTGATCCGCAGCAGGAGGCCCGCCGCTATGGCGCGGCCGTGACGGCAGCCGGTGGCATCGGTCTGCAGCTGCTGGGGCTCGGAGCCAATGGGCATGTGGGTTTCAACGAGCCCCCCTGCCCGGCGGATGCCCGCTGCCGCTGCCTGCCCCTGAGCGCCGCCACCCGCCGCCAGAACGCCGCGGCCTTCGGTGGGGATCCGCAGGCGGTGCCCGAGCTGGCGATCACCCTGGGCACTGCCGAGATCCTGGCCGCCGAGCAGGTGCTGCTGGTGGTGACGGGCGGGGCCAAGGCTGAGATCCTGCGCCGCAGCCTGCAGGAGCCCCCCGATCCGCACGTTCCCGCCAGCTGGCTGCAACCGCACCCGCGGTTGCGGGTGGTGGCCGATGCCGCCGCCGCCGCCGCCCTGCAGCTCAGCTGAGGGCGGCCTCCAGCAGGGTTTCGTCGGCATCCAGGTTGGCGGTCACGCTGCGCACGTCGTCGAGGTCCTCGAGGGCATCCAGGAGCTTCAGGCAGCTGGCCACGGCAGCGGCTTCCTCCAGGCGGCAGGGGGTGGTCGCGACCCAGCGATGCTCCCAGCCGCCCACCGGCAGGCCGAGGGCCCGCAGGCCGTCCTGCAGGGCCTCGAGCTGCTCGAACAGGCCGAACACCTCGGCACCCTCGTCGTCGAGCTCGTAGCTGAGCACCGCTGGCCCGCCCTGCTCTTCCAGGCTCAGCAGCTGCTCCAGCAGGGCCTCATCCTGCAGGCCGGGCTGGGCGATGCGCACCACGCTGCGGTGCTCGAACAGGTAGCCCACGCAGCCGGTTTCCCCGAGGTTGCCGCCGTTTTTGCTGAAGGCCAGGCGGATCTCGGCGGCGGTGCGGTTGCGGTTGTCGGTGAGAGCTTCGATCAGCACCGCCACACCGCCGGGGGCATAGCCCTCGTAGCGCACCTCCTCGAACGGGGCGCTGCCGGCGCCCCCCTGGCCCGAGCCCTTGGCGATGGCCCGCTCGATGTTGGCGTTGGGCACCCGCGCCGCCTTGGCCTTTTCGATGGCTGTGCGCAGCTGGAAGTTGCCCGCCGGATCGGCACCGGCCCGGGCGGCCACCATGATTTCCCGGCCGAGGCGGGTGAACACCGCGCCGCGCTTGGCGTCGACCACCGCCTTGGTGCGTTTGATCTGGGCCCATCGGCTGTGGCCGGCCATGCAGGTGGAACGGTGGAACGAGAGGGGGAATGAGGGGGCGCGTGCCCCGTGGCCCGCGCCGCTCAGCCGGCGGCGTCGAGCACCAGCCGTGGCTGCAGCAGGCCGGCGCTGTGCACCCGGGCCATGCCGGCCAGGCTGCCATCCGGATCGACCACCACCACGGCGGTGTCTTCCCCCCAGGTTTCCGCTGTGGGTTGCAGGCGGCCGCAGCGCCAGCCGGCCAGGTCGGCCGCGCTCAGGGCATGCCGGGGCAGATGGCCCAGCACCGCCAGCGGATCCAGCAGCGGCGGTGGCTGCGGCTCCAGGTTCTCCAGGGTGACGCTCTGCTCCAGGCTGAAGCCCAGGGCGCGGGTGCGGCGCAGCTGCGCCAGGCAGCCGCCGCAGCCGAGCTGCTCCCCCAGGTCCCTGGCCAGTGAGCGGATGTAGGTGCCGGCGGAGCAGTGCACCTCCAGCTCCAGCTGCCCCAGCTCCGGCCGCCAGGCCTGGAGCTCCAGGCGGTGGATGGTCACCGGCCGGGGGGGCAGGTCCAGCTCCTGGCCTTGACGTGCCAGGGTGTAAGCGCGTTGGCCGTTCACATGCACGGCCGAGACAGCCGGTGGCCGTTGCTGAATCGCGCCGCGAAAGGCGTTGAGGGCGGCGTCGAGGCTGGCCTGGTCGAGGGGCGGTAGCGGCCGCTGCTCCAGCAGGGCACCCTCCAGGTCGTCGCTGTCGGTGCGCTGGCCCAGCTGCACCACACCTCGGTAGGTCTTGTCGCCCTCCAGGTAGGGCAGCAGACGGGTGGCCGGCCCCAGGGCGATCGGCAGCACACCGGTCACCGCCGGATCCAGGGTGCCGCCATGGCCCACTCGCTTGAGGCCATAGGCCCTGCGCACCCGCGACACGCAGCTGTGGGAGCTCAGGCCCGCCGGCTTGTCGAGCACCAGGAAGCCGCAGGTCAAGGGGAGGGCGTGCAGATCAGCGCTGATGCTCCCATCCGCCCGGTCGCGGACCGGTACGGTGCTGGCCATGAACACCACTGCCCCGCTGTCCCTCGAGCAGTTCCTGGCTGGAGGGTTTGATCTGCGTCGTCAGCTGGCGGAGCATCTCCGCCTCGAGCCCGCGGAGCTGGAACGGCGCCTGCCGCTGGCCACCGAGGCCCTGGCGGCCGCCCATCCCGGCGCCTTCGATCCGGAGCAGGCCGGGCGGTTCTACGAAAGCGAGGTGGGCGACGGCCACCTGCTGGAGCTGGCCGCCTGGCATCTGGGCAGCGCTGATTACATCGCCGACACCCTGCGGTTGCAGCAGCACGTCGCCCGCGGTCAGGTGCTGGATTTCGGAGGGGGCATCGGCACCCACGCCCTGGCGGCCGCGGCCCTCCCGGAGGTGGAGGCGGTGTGGTTCGTCGACCTCAACCCCGAGAACCGCCGCTTCGTGGAGGCCCGCGCCGAGCGCTTCGGCTTGTCGAGCAAGCTGCGCTGCTTCCGCGATCTCAGCGCCAGCGCCCTGCCCGACCGCTTCGACACGATCGTGTGCCTGGATGTGGTCGAACATCTGCCGGATCCAGCGGGCCAGCTCGAGCAGTTCGCGCAGCGGCTGAGCGCGGAGGGCACGGCCCTGCTGAATTGGTACTTCTTCAAGGGCTTCAGCGGTGAATACCCCTTCCACGTGGATGATCCGCAACTGGTGGAGCGTTTCTTCCGCACGCTCCAGGCCCGCTTCCTGGAGCAGTTCCACCCGTATCTGATCACCACCCGTGCCTATCGCCTGGCCTGATTGAGGTTGGCCGCAGGCTGCGACCTGGCGAAGGCGGGCCTGCACCCACAACAAAGCCCGCGCTGGCGGGCGCGAGCTGCTCTGTCTGGTTGGGGAGAAGCCTGAGCCTGATCAGCCCAGGGCCACGTTGATGCGCTTGCGGGTGCGCAGGCCGCGCTTGATCGTGTCAAAGCTGACCACGCCATCCACCAGGGCGAACAGGGTGTCATCCGAGCCGCGACCCACGTTCAGGCCGGGCAGCACGGAAGTGCCGCGCTGGCGGATCAGGATCGAACCGGCGTTCACGCTCTCACCGCCGTAGCGCTTCACGCCGAGGCGCTTGGAGTTGGAGTCGCGGCCGTTGCGGGTGGAGCCGGTGCCTTTCTTGTGGGCCATAGTTCAGGGGATGGCGAGGGAAACGTTTCAGGGAGTTCAGATGGGCGCCGCTCAGCCCAGGGCTTTGCCGCCCACGCTGATGGAGGTGACCATCACGCGGGTGAGCTCCTGACGGTGGCCGTTCTTGCGACGGGTTTTCTTCTTCGGGCGCATCTTGTACACGATCACCTTGGGACCGCGGCGATGGGCCAACACCTGCAGCTCCACGGTGGCGCCCTTCACGTAGGGCTGGCCGATGCTGGCGGCCTGGCCGTCGTTCACCAACAGCACGTTCTCCAGGGTGAGGGTGCTGTCGACCTCGGCGTTGATGCGGTCGAGGTCGTAATAGCGGTTGGGCTGGACCCACACCTGGGTGCCGGAGGTCTCGACGATGGCGTAAGGGCCGGCTGGGGAGGCTGTGCTCATGGGAACGGGAGCGTGGTCAGGCTGACGGGAGTGACCCCATCATTTGGGCCTGCCGCACGGCAATCGAAAGACAAACAAGGATCCTCACCTTTCAAGGTCCGGATCGTCAACACTGTGGGCGTCGCCAAGGGCCTGTTCGCGGCTCATGTCCCAGCCGGCTCTCACGATCGCCTCCCTGTTGTCGGATCCCCGCCTGGAGCGGGCCTGCCGCACCTGGCTCAAGGGCGGCCGCTATCAGCTGGAGGACCTTGGCGGCCTGGCGGATCCGGTGCAGGAGCTGGAGCAGCGGCGCGAAGCCTTCGACGTGGTGCTCCTCCAGCAGGGCAGCCTGGCGCCGGCTGTGTTCGAGGGCCTGCGCCGCCAGGGGCTGCTGCTACCGGCGGTGGTGGTGGGGGAGGTGAGCGGCCGCATCGAGTACCACGAGGCGGAGGTGCACCTGCCTCAGGACCAGCTGGAGCAGATCGCCTACAGCGTGGATGCGGCGGTGTCCCGTTTCCTGCGCCAGGGCGTTCAGGGTGGGGGTGGCGCCAACGGCGCTGCCAGCGATGAGCCGGGTGTGGCGGCGCTGACGCCCGAGGGCTGGCGCCTGCCCAATCGCCTGCAGGGGCGACTCGGCTACCTGGGGGTCTTCTACAAGCGGGATCCCTCGCTGTTTCTGAGCAACCTGCCCCAGCAGGAGCGCCGGGAGTTGCTGGGGTCGCTGGAGCGCAGTTACCGGGATCTGCTGATCAGCTACTTCAAGGACCCGGCTGCGGCCAACCAGGCCATCGAGAGCTTCGTGCACACCGCCTTCTTCAGCGACCTGCCGATCACCAAGGTGGTGGAGATTCACGTGGATCTGATTGACGTCTTCTGGAAGCAGCTCAAGCTGGAGGGGCACAAGAACGACTTTCTCCAGGACTACCGGCTGGCCCTGCTCGATGTTCTCGCCCATCTCTGTGAGATGTATCGCCGCTCGATTCCCCCGGAGGCCCCCGCTGCTGTCAGCGCCACAGGCCAGGCCCCAACCCAGGAGGTGATTTAGATGAGCCCTCGCAAGACCTACATCCTCAAGCTTTATGTGGCGGGGAACACCCCCAATTCCATGCGCGCCCTCAAAACGCTGCGCAACATCCTCGACACCGAATTCCAGGGGGTTTACGCCCTCAAGGTGATCGATGTGCTCAAGAACCCGCAGCTGGCCGAGGAGGACAAGATCCTGGCCACGCCCACCCTGGCCAAGATCCTGCCCCCGCCGGTGCGGCGGATCATCGGTGATCTCTCGGATCGGGAGCGGGTGCTGATCGGCCTGGATCTGCTCTACGAGGAACTCAGCGACGAAGCCCTCGCCGAGGGTGAGGGCGACCCGGGCCTGGAGCCGAGCTGATCCGTGGCCAGCTTCAACGCCATCCCTGTCATCACAACCGTTCTCGCCTAGATTTCCCTTCAGGACCACCCGATCCATGCAGGACCCCAGCTCCCTCTCCCATGCATTGACATCGGTGCAGAAGCTCCCGACGGGGATCGAGGGCTTCGATGACATCTGTCAGGGTGGCCTGCCGATCGGCCGCTCCACCCTGATCAGCGGCACCTCCGGCACTGGTAAAACCGTCTTTTCGCTGAATTTCTTATATAACGGTATCCGTCAATTCGACGAGCCTGGAATCTTTGTCACCTTTGAGGAGTCGCCCCTCGATATCCTGCGCAACGCCTCCAGTTTTGGCTGGAACCTGCAGGAGATGGTGGAGCAGGACAAGCTGTTCCTGCTGGATGCCTCGCCGGATCCGGAAGGGCAGGATGTGGCTGGCAGTTTTGATCTCTCCGGATTGATCGAGCGGATCAATTACGCCATTCGCAAGTACAAAGCGCGTCGCGTCGCGATCGATTCGATCACGGCTGTGTTCCAGCAGTACGATGCCGTTTCCGTGGTGCGGCGCGAGATCTTCCGCCTGATCGCGCGGCTCAAGGAGATCGGGGTCACCACCGTGATGACCACCGAGCGGATCGATGAATACGGCCCCATCGCCCGCTACGGGGTGGAGGAGTTCGTGAGCGACAACGTGGTGATCCTGCGCAATGTGCTTGAGGGTGAGCGACGCCGGCGCACCGTGGAGATCCTGAAGCTGCGTGGCACCACGCACATGAAGGGGGAGTTCCCCTTCACGATGGGGTCCCATGGCATCAGCATCTTCCCCTTGGGGGCGATGCGGCTCACGCAGCGCAGCTCCAATGTGCGGGTGAGTTCGGGTGTGCCGCGGCTGGATGAGATGTGTGGTGGTGGCTTCTTCAAGGATTCGATCATCCTGGCCACCGGCGCAACCGGTACTGGCAAGACCTTGCTGGTGAGCAAATTCGTGGAGAACGCCTGCGCCAATAAGGAGCGCGCGATTCTGTTTGCCTACGAGGAATCGCGCGCCCAGTTGCTGCGCAATGCCACCAGTTGGGGGATCGATTTCGAGCAGCTGGAGCGTGATGGTCTGCTGAAGATCATTTGCGCTTACCCCGAATCCACCGGTCTGGAGGATCACCTGCAGATCATCAAAACCGAGATCGGTCAGTTCAAGCCATCGCGCATGGCCATTGATTCCCTGTCGGCCCTGGCCCGAGGCGTCAGCCACAACGCCTTCCGCCAGTTCGTGATCGGGGTGACTGGCTATGCCAAGCAGGAGGAAATCGCCGGCTTCTTCACGAACACCTCCGAGGAGTTCATGGGCAGCCACTCAATCACCGACTCGCACATTTCCACTATTACCGACACGATTCTGCTGCTGCAATACGTGGAGATCCGTGGTGAGATGGCCCGGGCGCTCAACGTGTTCAAGATGCGCGGCTCCTGGCATGACAAGGGAATTCGCGAATTCGTGATCACCAGCAATGGTCCTGAAATCAAGGATTCCTTCTCCAACTTTGAGCGCATCATCAGTGGCGTTCCCCACCGCATCAACACGGATGAACGCAGCGAGCTCTCACGCATCGTGCGCGGTGTGAGCAGCGAAGACGGGCTCTGAATCAGCGATCCTCGGCTACTTGATTGACGCTGATTGGGTCAACGGCTGTTCGGGTCACGGCGATCCGGGTAGCCGCTGCTTGGCCAACGGCTGCTTGGCCAACAGTTGTTCGATCAATACTTGATCAAGCAAAGGGTGTTGGCTCGCTTCTATTGGCTCGCGACCTCTTCGATCGCCACCTCTTCGATCGCGACCTCCCCGATCATTCCCTGGCGGAGAGGGTTTCGCCGCTCAACCCGTGCTCGGGGCGCCGCCGTTCGGCTTCGAGGCGCAGTTCGTCGTCGTCGGCTCCTTCCAGGGGTAGATCGAACCAGAAGGTGGTGCCCACCCCCAGCTCACTGGCCATGCGCACCTGGGTGCCGTGCTTCTCGAGGATGCCGCGCACGATCGAGAGCCCCAGGCCCGTGCCCACCTCCGTGTGCACGGCGTTTTCCACGCGATAGAAGCGCTCGAAGATCCGTTCCTGATCCTCACGGGAGATGCCGGATCCGGTGTCGGCGATCTCCACCCGCAGCCGCGGCAGCGGCGCCGTGAGCGTGCAGGTGGGGTTTTCGGGCCTGGGGGCGGTGCTGGGATCCAGCTGACAGAGATCGGGCCACGGGTAGGCCCGCAGCATCAGGGCGCCGCCGCTGGGGGTGAACTTGAGGCCGTTGCCCACCAGGTTGTCGAGCACCTGCAGCAGCAGGTCCCAGTTGCCGCGCACCCGCGGCAGTTGTTCGTCCACGTCGAGCCTCAGCTGCACAACCTTGTCGTCGGCATTGAGCCGGTAATTGCGCAGGGTCTGCTCCATCGCCGGCCGCAACTCCACCGGCTCCATGGTCCAGACCCGATCGCTCTCCAGGCGTGAAAGATCGAGAACATCGTTCACCAGGCGCGTGAGCCGATCGGTTTCGGCATTGGCGATCGCCAGGAATTCGCGCTTGTCCTGTTCGCTGAGCTGATCGCCGAGATCATGGAGGGTTTCCACGTAGCTCTTGATGTTGAACAGCGGCGTGCGCAGTTCGTGGGAGACGTTGCTGATGAAACGGCTCTGGGCCGCGTTGAGTTCCACCTCACGGGTGAGGTCCTGCACCGTGACGGCGATGCCCTTGAGGGTTTCTCCGCTGGCATCGCGCACGGACTGCAGCACGATGCGCAGGGTGCGGGCCGGCTCCCCGAGGCTGCAGCGCACATCGCTGCCATCCTTGTCTCCGGCGAACAGGCTCTCCAATGGGCTCTGCAGTTCGAGGCTGAGGTCTTCCGGTAGCTCATCGGCCAGCAGGCTGCCCTCCAGCTTGCGCCCCTCCCAGCGGAACAGCCGCCGCGCCGTGGGGTTCACCAGCACAACGCGCCCATCGGCATCGAGCAGCAGCGCTCCATCGGCCATGGTGGCGATCAGCGACTGCTGCTTCACCTGAGCGGCGGTGAGCTCCTCGATGTTGGCTTCGTTGTAGGCCTCCAGCTGGGTGGCCATGGTGTTGAACCCCTGCAGGAGCTCCCCCAGCTCTCCGCCCACCGGCAGGGCGATGCGGGCTTCGAAGTCGCCGCCGGCGATCGAGCGCACCCCCCGCAGCAGCTCCTTGACGGGGCGCGTGATCGTGAGCGCGTTGAACACCGCCCCCAGGATCACCAGCACCCAGATCGAGATGAACACCGCCACGGTCACCTCCCGGCTCAGGGCCGCACTGGCTAGAGCGGTTTCGTTGGGGTTGATGCCCAGGGCCAGCACCCCCAGGGTGCGATCACCGCTCACCAGCGGCACGAATACATCGGTCACCTGCCCATCGGGGCTGAGGTGCTGGCGGATCAGGGGGTTCTGGGGGCGGCGGGCCAGGTCGGTCGGCACCTCCAGCCGACGGCTCAGCAGCAGTTCACTGCCGCCGCTGGTGCCGCTGATCGGAATGCCGAGGTAGATGATCCCGTCGGGATCGGCGAAGAAGATGTAGCGAAGGCTGCGGCTTGAACGCCAGAAGCGCTCGGCCACCGCCGCCAGTTCACGGTCATTGCCCTCGGCCACCAGGGGGGTCACGTTGGCGGCCAGCAGCAGGCCCAGATCGCGGGCGAAGCGGGTGTCGCTCATGCGCACATCGGCCTGGATGCCGTTGAGCGCAAAGAAGGTGATGCCCGTCATCATCAGGCTCACCACCAGGGTGGCGGCCGCCAGCAGTTTGGTCTGCAGGCTGAATTCCGCCCACCAGCGCGACAGCCGCTGCCACCAGCTGCGCGGGAGGGCTGCGGCATTGGGGCTGGCGCTGGTCACGGCGGCGAAGGCGGGGCTGTCAGGTGCCCTGCGGCGAGCGGGCGGAGGGGCAGCGGGCGCACCCTAAGCGCGCCGCACCTGATGGCCGATGTCGCGCCGGATGGTCATGCCCGCGAAACTCACCTGGCTGAGGCCGTCGTAGGCACGGGCGAAGGCGGTGTCGAAATCATCGGCCTGGGCCACCATCGCCAGCACCCGGCCACCGCTGCTCACGCAAACCCCCTGCGCATCCCGGCGCGTGCCGGCATGGAACAGCTGGCGGTCGTCGCTGGGGGGTAGCTGGCCCTCGATGGGATCGCCCGTGCGGATCGCACCGGGGTACCCCTGGGCTGCTGCGATCACGCAGGCGCTGCAGCGCGGGGCGATCGACAGGGCGGGAGCCTGCTCCAGGTTGCCGTTGGCGCAGGCCAGCAGCACCGCCGCCAGCTCCGGGCCCAGCAGCGGCATCAGGGTTTCGCACTCCGGATCGCCGAAGCGGCAGTTGAATTCGATCACGCTCGGGCCGGTTGGGGTGAGCATCAGCCCGGCGTAGATCACGCCCCGGTACTGGATACCACGGGCCCGCAGGGCCGCCAGGGTGGGCTCCAGCACCAGCTGCCGCACCTGCTCCAGGCCGGCCGCATCCAGCAGCGGGGCCGGCGCGTAGGCGCCCATGCCGCCGGTGTTGGGTCCGGTGTCGCCTTCGCCGATGCGTTTGTGGTCCTGCGCTGGGGGCAGCAGCACCATGCGCTCGCCATCGCTCAGGGCAAACACCGACACCTCCGGGCCGAAGGTGCGCTCCTCCAGCACCAGCGACGCCCCATCTTCGGCTCCGAAGCGGCCGGCGAAGATCTCTTCGATGGCGGCCCGGGCCTCCTCCAGGGTTTCAGCCACGGTGACCCCCTTGCCCGCGGCCAGCCCATCGGCCTTGACCACCAGCGGTTTGGCCTGGGCTTCCAGGGCCGCCAGGGCCTGCTCGCGGCTGCTGGCCGGCCAGTAGCCGGCCGTGGGCACGCCGGCCTCCTGCATCAGGGCCTTCGCCCACTGTTTGCTGGCCTCCAGCTGGGCCCCGTCGGCGCCAGGGCCGAACACGGGGATGCCGGCGGCCCGCAGATGATCCGCCAGGCCGGCCGCCAGGGGGGCCTCCGGTCCCACCACCACCAGCCCGATGGCCTGCTCGCGGCAGGCCCGCAGCAGGGCCTCCCGGTCGGATTCGGGGATGGCCAGCTGGCTCACCCCGGCCAGCTCCGCGGTGCCGCCATTGCCCGGTGCCACCCACACCGCCTCCACCCCATGGCTGCGGCCCAGGGCCCAGGCCAGTGCGTTCTCACGGCCGCCGCCCCCCACTACCAACACGCGGGCCGGGCTCTGCAGGGAGGGGGTGGCGGACATGGTGCGGTGCACAGCTGGTGGTGGGGGCGGAGCGGCCGGTTGGGGTGGCAGCGCTGGAGCTCGTGGCCGTCGAGGTCCCCTAGGTTGTGCCTTCAGAGGATCCCTGCCGGTGCCTGACCTTCTCTACACGCTGGCCGGTCGCCGCTGGCGGCGTGGTGCCTCCTGGCTCGGGGCTGTGGCCGTGGGTCTGGGACTGGTGTTGGCTCCCACAGGCCCGGCCCGTGCCCAGTTGGGGCTGCTCAAGCTCCTGGGGCGCTTTCTCGAGCGTCCTGCTCCTGCGCCGAAACCCGGCCCATCGGCTCCGGATCTGCCGGGCAGCACCCCGGAAGCGGTGTTCCAGCAGCTGCTGGTTCAGGGGGATCTTCCGGCCCTCAATCAAGCCTGCCAGGAGGCGGTCTCCTTTGATTTCACCACCCGTCTGCGGCTGCTGCAGACGCGGCTGGTGGCCATCGCACCGGCACCTCAGCCCCTGGGGGTGGTGCTGGTGAATGCCAATGCCCTGCTCAGCTGCCGGGCGCCGGATGCGGCCCTCAGCGTGTTGAACCGCACCAGCCCAGCCTGGGGGAAAGGGCGGGATCAATGGCTGGTGCTGCGTTGGCGTGCGGCCTATGCCGGCCTGCACCACGCTCTGGCGGCAGACAACCTGGCGCAACTGGCGGCTGGTCGTCTCGACAGCCTCGAAGCGGTGGCTTTGCCCCTGCAGGTGCGCGACGACGGCAGTCTCGTGACCCGTGCTGCCCTGGACATGTACGCCGAGCACCTGATCGCGCTCGATCGCCGGCAGGAGGCGGCCGCGGCTCTGTTGGCCGGCCGGATGCCCGGGGAGGTGGCGGCCGACCGCTTGCGGCAGGCGGTGGGCTTGCTGGAGACGCTGCCCCTCGAGCAGCGTGATCAGCTGTTGGAGCGTGCGCTCGACCAGGCTGCATCCGCCCAGTCCTGGGGCCTGGCGATCGCCCTGCTGGAGGATCAGCGTCGGCTGATCGCCGCCGCTGGCGGAAGCCCGGAACGGGCCAATGCCCGCTTGCTGCGGCTGAGCCAGCGGGTGGATGACGCCTACAGCGAGTGGCAGGTGAGGCGGCAGGATCCGGGGCAGAGTGTTCGCACCAGCCAACTGCAGCAGCAGCTGCGTTCGCCGCGGGCAGCCAACGGCCACGCCTCCCCTCAGCCATGACCGCTTACACCCTGGGTTCCCTGCTCCACGAAGGCAAGGCCAAGCGGGTTCACGCCACCGATCAGGCCGATCTGGTGGCGGTGGAATTCAAGGACGATGCCACCGCCTTCAACGCCCTCAAGAAGGCGCAGCTGGCTGGCAAGGGGGAGATGAACTGTCAGATCTCGGCGCGGCTGTTCGAGCGGCTGGAGACCGCCGGCATCCCCACCCACTACCTGGCCCTGCAGGAGCCCAACTGGATGCTGGTGCGGCCGGTGCAGATCGTGCCGGTGGAGGTGGTGGTGCGCAACACCGCTTTCGGATCGCTGTGCAAGCAGATGCCGATCGCCCCGGGCACAGCCCTGGAGCCGCCCCTGCTCGACCTCTACTACAAGGACGACGCCTTCGGTGATCCGCTGCTGACCGAGGCGCGCCTGGAGCGCCTGGGTCTGCTGAACCCGGATCAGCGCCAGGAGCTGGGCCGTCTGGCCTTCGCCGTGAACGATGTGCTGCGGGTGTTGTTCGCCGGTATCGACCTGCAGCTGGTGGATTTCAAGATCGAGCTGGGCTTCACGGCCGATGGCGTTCTGGTGGTGGCCGATGAGATCAGCCCCGACACCTGCCGGCTCTGGGACCTGCGGGAGGCGGACGCCCAGGCGCGGATTTTGGACAAGGATCGGTTCCGTCAGGACCTCGGCGGCGTGGTGGAGGCCTACGGGGAGGTTCTCAAACGGGTCCAGGGGGCCTGCCCAAACCCCCGCCTCCACAGGTAAGTTCGGCGGACTTTGCGGCATTGCCGCCTTCGCCCCCCAGCCATGGCCGCCCCCCGCCTTCCCCTGAACCGCGTTCTCAACCGGCGTGGTTCCCTGGCGGCGGTCGCCGCCCTGCCCCTGGCTGCCGGCATGGCCCTGCTGCAACCGGCCCGGGCACAGGATCAGGGGAAGCCCCCGGCCGCGAACCCGCCAGCGGCGCAGGCGACCCCGGCCCTCGGCGACTCCCTCGCGCCAGCGGCCAAGCCCGAGCCTCGCGTACTGATCAGCGAGGTGGTGGTCAAAGGGATCGAAGGCCACCCCGAGCGGGAGCGTCTTGAGATCGCGGTCTACGACGCGATGGCCACGCGCCCGGGCACCCGGGTGACCCGCAGCGAGCTGCAGAACGACCTCTCGGCGATCTACGCCACCGGCTGGTTCTCGGATGTGCGCATCCAGCCCGTGGACAGCCCCCTCGGGGTGCAGTTGGTGGTGACCGTGGCCCCTAACCCGGTGCTCACCAAGGTGGAGCTCGATGGGGTGGGGGCCAAGACCAGGATTCCGGCCAACCTGATCCCCGATACCTTCGCGGCCGATTACGGCAAAACGCTCAACCTCAACAGCCTCCAGGCCCGCGTCGCCGCCCTGCAGAAGTGGTATGCCGACCAGGGCTATTCCCTGGCCCGCATCAGCGGCCCCACGCGCGTCAGCCCCGAGGGCGTGGTGCAGCTGCAGGTGCGCGAGGGCAAGGTGGCCGGCGTTGAGGTGCAATTCCTTAACAAGGAAGGTGAAAGCACCAACGACAAGGGGCAGCCGATCCGCGGTAAGTCCAAACCGTGGGTGATCACCCGCGAGATCTCCATCAAGGCGGGCGACACCTTCAACCGCCGCAAGCTGGAGGACGACATCAAGCGCCTCTACGGCACCGGCCTGTTTGGTGATGTGAAGGTCACCCTGCGGCCGGTGGCGGGCAACCCCGGCGAGGTCACCATCGTGCTGGGGGTGGTGGAGCAGTCCACGGGTTCGCTGTCCGGCGGTCTGGGCTATAGCCAGAGCCAGGGTGTGTTCGGCCAGGTCCAGGTGCAGGACACCAACCTGCTGGGCCGCGCCTGGGACCTGTCGCTGAATTTCACCTACGGTCAGTATGGCGGCCTGGCCGATCTTTCTTTCACCGACCCCTGGATAAAGGGTGATAAGTATCGCACCGCTTTCAGGGCACGGGTGTTCCTTAGCCGCGAGGTCCCCCAGATCTTCCAGAGCCAGAACAACGGCACAATCAATACCGTTTCAGATGTATCGAGTGGCTTCTACAACGCTCCTGCAACTGCGGCGGCTTACAACAGTGGGACCACTTCGACGGCGGGAGGCCCTTACACTTCGCCAACCGCGGCCAAAGCTGCAAACACAGCCCTGGGAATTAACAACAATTGGTTCGCGCTTGATGGTAATTCCATCGCGCTCCAGCGTGTAGGGGCCAATGTTCAGTTCGTTCGCCCCTTGAATGGAGGCAATCCCTTCAAGAAGGCGCCTTGGAGCATTGTGGTTGGTGTGAGCGGCCAGGAAGTGACTCCCATGAACTTCTCCGGCACGATCATGCCCTATGGCATGAACTCCAATAACTACGTCAATGGCCAGACCACCGTTGGCAATGTGATCTGCATTGCCTACAACTGCGCCCAGCACAACCAGCTGGTGGGGCTCCGGGTGGCCGCCACCATGAACAAGCTCAACGACCCCCGCAACCCCACCAGCGGCAACTTCCTCAGTCTTGGCACGGAGCAGTTCGTCTCGGTGGGTCCGGATTCACCCACCTTCAACCGCCTGCGGGCCAGCTACACCCACTACATCCCGGTGAACTGGCTGAAGATCTTCAAGGGCTGTCGCCCCAAGCCCGGCCAGGCGGCTGATTGCAAACAGGCGTTGGCCTTCCAGGCGTCTGTCGGCAGCAACGTTGGCAACCTGCCCACCTATGAAGCGTTCTGCCTCGGCGGCTCCAACTCGGTTCGCGGCTATTACGACTGCGATCTGGGTGTGGGCAAGAGTTTCGGTGAAGCCACGATTGAATACCGCTTCCCGCTGTTCAGCATCATCAGCGGCGAACTGTTCGTGGATGGCGGCACCGCCTTCGGAACCCAGGGCAATGTGAACGGCAATCCCGGGGCCCTGCTCCAGAAGCCCGGTCAGGGCTTCTCGGTGGGTACCGGCGTGATCGTGACCACCCCGGTGGGCCCACTGCGCCTGGAGGTGGCCAGCCAGGACTTCACCGGCGACTGGCGCTTCAACCTGGGCGTGGGTTGGAAGTTCTGAGCCTGTGATTGCCGCCATGTCCTCCACATCCCCTACGGCTCCGCATGGCTGGCCGGCGGATTACAGCCAGGCCTGGACCCTGGCCGCTCCGGTGGAGCGCTGCGGCGTGGGCCTGCACAGCGGTGGCACCGCCCGGGTGCGGCTGGAGCCCAGCGATCAGCCGGGGTTCCGGGTGGGCTGGCTGCAGGCACCGCAGCAGCCCCTGCAGGCGCTGCACCCCGGCCAGGTGTGCGAAACCCAGCTCTGTACGGCGCTGCAGCTCGATCACGGCCGCCTGGCCACCGTGGAACATCTGCTCGCGGCCCTGGCCGGCGTGGGCCTCAGCGCCGTCACGGTTCTGGTGGAGGGTCACGAGGTGCCGCTGCTGGATGGGTCCGCCCTCCCCTGGGTGGAAGCGGTGGCGGAGGTGGGGTTGCAGCCCCTCGGACCCCGCACGGCCCCGCTCACCCTGGAGCAGCCGGTCACGGTGCAGCAGGGTCTCAGCTTTGCCACCGCCCTGCCCGCCGATCGTCTGCGGCTTGGCGCGGCCATCGAGTTTCCCCAGGCGGCCATCGGCCGCCAGATGTTCACGTTGGATCTCACGCCCGAATCCTTCGTGCGGGAGATTGCCCCGGCGCGCACCTTCGGCTTCCGCGAGCAGGTGGAGCAGTTGCGGGCCGCCGGCCTGATCCAGGGCGGTGCTCTGGATAACGCCCTGGTGTGCGATGGCGATGGCTGGCTCAATCCACCGCTGCGGTTCCGTGATGAACCGGTCCGCCATAAGCTCCTGGATCTGCTGGGGGATCTCGCCCTGGCGGGACTGCCCCAGGCCCAGGTGTTCGCCTTCCGTGGCTCCCATGGGTTGCACACGGCCCTGGCGGCGGCACTGGCTCCTCCCTCCTGATTCCTTGACCGCATCCACCGCCCTCCCCAACGAGCCCGTGCTCACCTCGGAGCAGATCCAGGGATTGCTGCCCCACCGTTACCCCTTCGCCCTGGTGGATCGGGTGATCGAGCACGAGCCGGGCAAGCGCGCGGTGGCCCTCAAGAACGTGACGTTCAACGAGCCGCAGTTCCAGGGGCATTTCCCCGGGCGGCCGTTGATGCCCGGGGTCTTGATCGTGGAGGCGATGGCCCAGGTGGGCGGCCTGATCGTGACCCAGATGCCGGATCTGCCGAAGGGTCTGTTCGTGTTTGCCGGCATCGACGGTGTGCGCTTTCGCAGGCCCGTGGTGCCAGGGGATCAGCTGGTGATCAGCTGTGAACTGCTCAGCCTCAAGCGGCAGCGTTTCGGCAAGGTCAAGGCGGAAGCCACCGTGGATGGCCTGCTGGTGTGTTCCGGCGAGCTGATGTTCTCGCTGGTGGACTGATCACAGCCATGAGTGCCTCTTCCGCCACGGAAACCCGGATCCACCCCACGGCGGTGGTGGATCCCAAAGCCCAGCTCGATGCGGGTGTGGAGATCGGTCCCTACGCGGTGATCGGTCCGGATGTCCGCATCGGTGCCGGCAGCCGCATCGGCCCCCATGTGGTGCTGGATGGCCGCGTGAGCATGGGCCGCGGCAATCGCCTTTTCCCCGGGGCCTGTATCGGTGCTGAGCCGCAGGACCTCAAATACAGCGGTGCCCCCACCGAGGTGGTGATCGGCGACGACAACGCCATCCGCGAGTGCGTGACGATCAACCGCGCCACCCATGAGGGCGAGCAGACCCGCATCGGCAGCGGCAATCTGCTGATGGCCTACAGCCATCTGGGCCACAACTGCCTGCTGGGGGATCGCATCGTGATCGCCAACGGCGTGGCCGTGGCCGGCCATGTGGTGATCGGCGATCGGGCGATCATCGGCGGTGTGCTCGGTATCCATCAGTTCGTGCACATCGGCACCATGGCGATGGTGGGGGGCATGAGTCGCATCGACCGCGATGTGCCCCCCTACGCGATCGTGGAGGGCCATCCGGGCCGTCTGCGTGGCCTCAACCGCATCGGCATCAAGCGCAGCGGCCTGGCGGAGCTCGATGGCGGCGCCCAGGCCAAGCAGCTCCAGCAGGTGTGGGCCGAGCTCTACCGCCGTGATGCCGTGCTGGCCGAGGCCCTGCAGGCCGTTCGGGAGCAGGAGCTGCTGCCTCCGGCAGAAACCCTGGTGAGCTTCCTCGAGGCTTCGATCGGCCCAGGGCGCCGCGGTCCCCTGCCCGCCGGGCGCGGATGAAGCGGCTGCTGATCAGCACCGGCGAGGTGTCCGGTGATCTGCAGGGGGGCCTGCTGGTGCAGGCCCTGCTGGCGGAGGCCGAGCGCCGGGGTCTGGACCTGGAGGTGGTGGCCCTCGGTGGCGATCGGATGCAGCGCGCTGGGGCCACCCTGCTGGCCAACACGGCGCCGATGGGGGCCATCGGCCTGTGGGAGGCGATCCCGCTGATCCTGCCCACCCTGAGGCTGCAGCGGCGTGTGAACCGCTGGATCCGCCGGTCACCTCCCGATGGGGTGGTGTTGATCGATTACATGGGGGCCAATGTGAGCCTCGGCCTGCGGGTGCGCCGCTGGTTGCCTGGGGTGCCGATTACGTACTACATCGCGCCCCAGGAATGGGCCTTCCGCATCGGCGATGGCAGCACCACCCGCCTGATCGGTTTCACCGATCGCATCCTGGCCATCTTCCCGGAGGAGGCCCGCTTCTATCGCGAACACGGAGCCCAGGTGACCTGGGTGGGCCACCCCCTGCTCGACACCCTTAACCAGCTGCCCAGCCGGAAGCAGGCCCGCGCAGAGCTGGGGTTGGCGGCCCATGAGCGCCTGCTGCTGCTGCTGCCGGCATCGCGGCCCCAGGAACTGCGCTATCTGCTGCCGCCGTTGGCCCGGGCGGCGGCCGAGCTGCAGCGGTGCTGCCCGGGCCTCAAGGTGATGGTGCCGGCGGGGTTGGCGGCCTTCGAGCCCCAGCTGCGCACCCTGCTGGCCCAGTGCGGTGTCACCGCCGAGGTGGTGCCCGCCGCCGAGGCGGATCGGCTGCGCCCTGCCCTCTGCGCCGCCGCCGATCTGGCCCTCACCAAATCGGGCACCGTGAACCTGGAGCTGGCCCTGCGGGGGGTGCCCCAGGTGGTGGCGTATCGGGTCAGCCGCCCCACCGCCTGGGCGGCCCGGCACCTGCTGCGCTTCCAGGTAGACCACATCTCCCCGGTGAACCTGGTGCTGGGCGAGCGCCTGGTGCCGGAGCTGCTGCAGGATGAGCTCAGCCCCGAGGCGGTGGTGGCCGAGGCTCTGCCCCTGCTGGAGTCTGCGGCAACCCGCCAGCGCCTGGCCGAAGGCTACGGGCGGCTGCGCAGCGCCCTGGGGGAGCCGGGCGTCACCCGGCGGGCTGCGGCCGCCATCCTGGATGCCCTCCCGCTGCCCACCCCATGAAACTGCCGCGCCCAGCCTTGCCGTTCTGGCTGCGTGGCTGCCTGGCGGCGTTGCTGCTGGTGGCGCTCTGGCTGCCGGGAGCACCGGCCCTGGCAGCCGCCAGCGAGGAGGCCGTGCTGGCGGGGGGCTGCTTCTGGTGCCTGGAGCACGATCTGGAGGCTGTGCCCGGGGTGCAGGCGGTGGAGAGCGGCTACAGCGGTGGCCGCCTGCGCAATCCCACCTACCGGCAGGTGAGCGCTGGTGGCAGCGGCCATCAGGAGGTGGTGCGGGTGCGCTTTGATCCCGATCGCGTCAGCTATCCCACCCTTCTGCGCGCCTACTGGCGCAACATCGATGCCCTGGATGGTGACGGCCAGTTCTGCGATCGCGGCACCTCCTACCGGCCGGTGATCTTCACCCGTGGGGCTGAGCAGCAGGGCCAGGCCCGCGAGAGCCTGCAGGCCGCCGCCCGCGAGCTCGGCCGCAGCGAGGCGGAGCTGCGGGTTCAGATCCGCCCCCTGCAGCAGTTCTGGCCCGCCGAGGCCTATCACCAGGACTACGCCGAGCACAACGCCGTGAGCTACCGCTATTACCGCTGGGCCTGTGGTCGCGATCGCCGCCTGGATGCCCTCTGGGGCCGCCGGGCCCGCAGCAGTCGCCCCTGGGTTGCCGGGCCCTGACGGGCTCGCGAGCCAACCAAGGGGCAAAACCGAGGAAAAGCTGAAGCGTCGTGGGATGTCAATCGCTGAAGCCCCAGTGGTTGCAACAGGTCTGCTGTTCTGTGCCCCGGGCTGAACCGCTTACGCTGGGATGCACGCGACTGCAGGTGGTTGTATGTATCTGCTGACCATTCGCGATGGTCTTGTGACCCGTCACATCGGCCCCTACGAGAGCCCGAAGCAGGCTGCCGATGATCTCGATCGTCTGCTGGCCCGTTTCGGCGAACGCGCCCGCTGGCAGATCCATGCCCTTGAGGCTCCTGCCGAGCTGCTGCAGGACGCGGCGACGCGACCGTCGTTGATGGTTGCGGCCTGAGCCTCAGGGGCGCGGTTGCTGGCCCGGATAGCCCCGCAGCAGGCCGCTTTCCACCATCAGCCCCACGCCGGCCACGATCGCCACCAGGCTGAGAATCCCGTACCAGACCCACGGCCCCGACACGTAGCCATCCGCCTGCTTGATGCGCCGGTAGAGCGCCTCACCGAACAGACACAGCCCGGCGGGCAGCAGCAGCACCCCCATCTGGGCCTTCACGAACCAGCGGATCTTGCGAACAGCCATGGCGACGCGAACCGGATGCTGCTGAGCTCAGCCTAGGCGGGGCCGCCTGCGCGCACCCAGTTCACCAGTGTGCGCACCCCGAAGCCGGTGGCGCCGGCGGGATCGAGGCCGCGGCCCTTGTCGCTCCACACCGTGCCGGCGATGTCGAGGTGGGCCCAGGGGATCGACTTGGCCACGAAGTCCTGCAGGAACAGGGCCGCGGTGATCGAGCCGCCGGGCCGGGGGCCGGTGTTCTTCATGTCGGCCAGGCCGCTCTTGAGGCCTTCGCGATAGGAGGCGCGCAGGGGCATGCGCCAGAGGTGTTCGCCCCCCTGCTCGCTCGCCTGTAGCAGGGCTTCGGCCAGGGCATCGCTCGGGGACCACAGCCCGGCGATCTCCTCCCCCAGGGCGATCACGCAGGCGCCGGTGAGGGTGGCCAGATCCACGATGGCGTCGGGTTCGAGCTTGCTGGCGTACACCAGGGCATCCGCCAGGGTGAGGCGGCCCTCGGCATCGGTGTTGTTGATCTCGATCGTCTTGCCGTTCGAGGCCGTCACGATCGCGCCGGGGTGGATGGCACCGCCGCTGATCATGTTTTCGCAGGCGGCCACGATCATGTGCACCTCCACCCCGGCGGGCTTCAGCTCGGCGATGGCACGCATGGCACCCAGCACCGCTGCGCTGCCGCCCATGTCGTACTTCATCATCTCGATCTGCGAGCCGGCGGTCTTGAGGTTGTAGCCGCCGGAATCGAAGGTGAGCCCCTTGCCCACCAGCACCAGCCGGCGGCTGGCCGTGCCGGCGGGGCGATAGGTGAGATGGATGAACTTCGGCGCCAGATCGGAGCCCTGGGCCACCGCCAGGTAGGAGCCCATGCCGAGGGCCTCGCAGTCGGAGCGCTCCAGCACCTTGAGCTCCAGGCCGAAGTCGCGGGCGATGGTGGCGGCCGTGTCGGCCAGGGCCTGGGGGGTCACCACATTCGGTGGGGCGGCCACCAGCTCCCGGGCCAGCTCCACGCCACTGCACAGGGCGGGGGCGGAGGCGCTGGCCGTGTTGGCGTCGGCCTCGGCGGCGGCGGGCAGACCCAGCAGCACCACGTGGCTGAGGCCCGGGGCCGGCTCGGCTTCCCCCTTGAAGCGTTGATCGCTGTACAGGCTCAGGCGAGCGGCCTCGGCCACGGCGGCGGCGGCGGCGGCCGGCTCGAGACCCTCCAGGGGCAGGCCCAGGCCGAGGCCCTGGGCTCCGGCGCTGCTGGCGGCCTTGCAGGCGGCCGCGGCGGCGCTGCGCAGCTGCTCGCCGCTGAAGTCAGCCGGTTCACCCAGGCCCAGCAGCACCAGGGTGGTGGGGCTCTGCCCCAGGAGCTGCAGGCTCACGCACTGGCCCGCTTTGCCCTGGAAGCGGCGCTGCTCCAGGCTGGTCAGCAGCCCTGCACCGAAGCGCTCCGCCAGGGCCTGGCGGCCCGCATCACCGGCTTCCCCGGCGAACAGGCCCACCGCCAGGGCCTCGCCATCCCAGCTCAGGGGGGCGGCGGTGCTGCAGCGGAACGCGAGAGCCATCGGAGCTGTGCCAGTGGGCGCGATGGTAAAGCGCTCTGCGGAGCCCAGCGGTTCAGGCCGATGGCTCAATCGAGCTCCGCGGTGAACGGAGTGGCCCAGCGGCCGCGGGTTTCCTTGTTGAACGGCGGCAGCCAGTGGCGGATCAGGGCCTGCTCCAGGGCCCGGCGGGGCCGTACCGCAGCGGGGGCATCGCGCCAGAAGCGGATGCTGAGGCTGCTGCCCAGGCTGGCTTGCTGCAAGGCTTCGCCGTAGGCGGCCAGGTAGGTCTTGCAGTCGTGCTCACCTTTCCAGCGGCGATCCGCCTGGCCGGTTTCCCCCACGTAGAGCAGCAGCGGTCCCGCCAGGTGGGGCGGGCGATCGAGCACGAAATACAGGGCCGCCCCCTGACCCTGGCTCTCCGGCCAGCGCCAGAACTGCAGGCTCCGGGCCGCCAGCGCCAATGGATCCAGCTGGTGCACGGTGGCCAGCGGCCCGGCCGTGCTGCTGCTGCTGAACAGATCGATCTGGCCGCTGTTGATGGCCGCACCGCAGGCCACTGCCGCAAACTGCGGCGCCTGGAAGGTCTGCAGCCGCTCCTGCCAGTCGCGCAGTTGGTGCTCCAGGAGCGGCAGCTGTTCAGGGCCTGGTTCGCCGCCGGTGGATGGCCCGAGCGCAAACAGCTGACCCTGCCGTGGTGGGGGGGAGGAGGGCATGGCCTCAGGCCGAGCGCGGCAGGTCGGGGCCGGCGGGGCCAGGGCCGAAGCGCACGCGGCCGATCAGGTCTTCCACCACGGCCGGTGGCAGCTGCAGGCGCTCCTGCAGATCGGCCAGGTTGGCGAAGGGCGCTCGCTGCCGCTCCCGCAGCAGCCGCTGACGCCGCTCCGGGTTCAGCTGAGGCAGCCGCCGCTCCAGTTCCTGGGCCGGTGCGCGGTTGAGATCCACCCCCTGGCGGCTGATGGCGGCCGGTGCACCGTCGCCGTACCAGCGGAACAGCAGAAGCGGCTGCCAGCAGGCCACCAGGCTGGTGGGAACCTCCAGCAGCCGCTGCAGGTCGTCGGGCCCGCTGAGCTGCACACCGCCCCGTTGCAGCCGCAGCAGCACATCCACCTGAGCGGCCTCGATGCCCGGCAACCGCAGCCAGTCGGTGGCGGTGGCCCGGTTCACATCCAGCCGCCAGCCCAGGGCGGCGGCATGGCGCACCTCCTCGGCGCTGCTAAGGCGCCGACCGGGGTTCTGGCGCAGCTTGAGCTCCAGCAGCTCCTGCTCGATGCGTGCGTGAGCGGCCTGTTCGCCGGCCACGGAAGCGGCCGCGTCATCGTCTGCCGCCGGGCTGGGGGGGGCGGCAGGCCGCTCCGGCGGCAGCTGGCCGGTTGCCCGGAGCACGCTGCGGGCCAGCGGATCCAACCAGTGGCCGCGGGCCATGGCGCTGCGTGTGGTGGGCGGTTGGGCCAGACCTTAACCAGGGTCGGGCCAGTCCACCAAGCCCAGGCGAATGCCGATCACCGCCGCATGGGTGCGATCGCGGGCCTGGAGCTTCTGCAGGATCCGGCGCATGTGGGTCTTCACGGTTTCCACGCTCAGGAACAGCACCCGGGCGATCTGCTCGTTGCGGTGTCCGCCGGCTGCCAGCTGCAGCACCTGGCATTCCCGGGCGCTGAGGGGCGCCAGCGGCGCCTGGCCGCTGCCGGGATAGAGCTGCAGGTAGAGCGTGTTGAGGCTGCGGTCCACGTAGAGCCCCTGGCCGCAGATGGCCGTGAGCGCCTGCAGCCAGGTGCCGCACCCCAGGTTGGCCTCCAGGCAGAGGCCATCGCAGCCGGACCGGATGGCCGCGCGGATGCCGGCGGTGCGCTGGGGTTGGGTGACCACCATCAGCGTGCGGGGTGGCGAAGGCAGGCGTTTGGCCTCGGCCACCAGGGCGGCGCCGTCGCCGGTCTCCAGCTGATCGGTGCAGAGCAGCACATCCACCGGCTGCTGCTGCAGGGTTGCGAGGGCCTCATGGGCGGCGGTGCTGGCCCCCACCAGCTGGTGACGCCCTTCGAAGGCGGTGATGAACAGGCTCACCGCCAGGCGGCTGCCCAGGCACACCACCAGGCGCGAGCCCTGCAGCAGCTGCTCCCCCCGGCTGGCGTTGTCGCGCACCTGGGGGATCAGGGTCGTGTAGTCCACGGGCGGGGGCGTCTGTCTCCACTTTGTGGCGCCTGGCGGCGGCCGTCAGCCCTGGGGATGCGTGGATCCGCACTCCGCAGAGGGGGCCGGCACCTCCACAATCGTGCTCACTGATTCCGCCAGCCCGCTCCATGGCGTTCTTCGACTCCGAGATCGTGCAGGAGGACGCCAAGCGTCTGTTCGGCGACTACCAGCAGCTGATGCAGCTGGGCGGTGAGTACGGCAAGTTCGATCGTGAGGGCAAGAAGCTGTTCATCGAGCGGATGGAGCAGCTGATGGACCGCTACCGCGTGTTCATGAAGCGCTTCGAGCTCTCCGACGACTTCCAGGCCAAGCTCACCGTTGAGCAGCTGCGCACCCAGCTCAGCCAGTTCGGCATGACGCCGGACACGATGTTCGAGCAGATGCAGCGCACCCTGGAGCGCATGAAGGGTGAGCTCGAGGCCCAGAGCTGAGCGGCTGCTTACGATCCGCCCCTGAACAGCTGCGCCGCGAGGCGATCGGGAACGCGATGGCCACGGGCGCATGGGCACTGCCGCAGGCTCTGGAGCGGGGGGTGGCCGACCTGTTCCCTGCCGGCACCGCCGAGGGGGCCGCGGCCGATGCCGATCAGCAGCTGGCGGCGCGGCTGGCGGAGGCCGAGCGCGAGGGCCGGCCCCTGCGGGTGAAGCTCGGCATCGACCCCACCGGCTCGGATATCCACCTCGGGCACTCGATCCTGTTCCGCAAGCTGCGGGCTTTTCAGGATGCGGGCCACACGGCCGTGCTGATCATCGGCGACTTCACCGCCCGCATCGGCGATCCCACCGGCAAGAGCGCCACCCGGGTGCAGCTCAGCGCCGAGGCGGTGGAGGCCAACGCCGCCACCTATCTGCAGCAGCTCGGCCAGGGGCAGGACCCGGAGCGGGCGCTGCTGGATTTCACGACGCCCGGCCGGCTGGAGGTGCGCCGCAACAGTGAGTGGCTGGCGGGGCTCGATCTGCCGCAGGTGATCGAGCTGCTGGGGATCTCCACCGTGGGCCAGATGCTGGCCAAGGAGGACTTCGCCAACCGCTACAGCTCCGGCACGCCGATCTCCCTGCACGAATTTCTCTACCCGTTG
>JBJTHL010000234.1:0-10123 GCA_046094445.1 Vulcanococcus sp. | reverse complement strand
AGCAGGTGATCGGCGCTGTCGTTGAGCAGCGTCTGGCCGGCCAGAAGCCTGGCCTGCACCTGCTCCCGCGTGAGCGACGCTGGAGCGACAACCAACTGGGCGGGAATGACCGGCATCTCAGCCCACCCCCGGTGACAGGGCACTCATGGCCGTAGTGGCCACCTCACTGATGCGGCTGAGGCCGGAGGGAATCAACCCGAGGGCAACAACCGCCGCCACCAGGGTGATGGCAGGAATGGTCTCGCGGGGGGCGACGACGGCCAGGCGCACATCCTGACGACTGTCCACCAGGGGATCGCCGCTGGGGGGGGTGATCGCCAGGCGACCGAAGAAGGCGCGGTTCACCAGCAACAGGAAGTACACAGCGGTGAGGCCGGAGCCCACCATCGAGAGCAGGGTGGCCACGGGGAAGGCGTTGATGCTGCCGCGAAACACCAGGAATTCGGAGATGAACCCGGCCATGCCCGGCAGGCCGGCACTGGCCATCACGCCCACGATCATCAGCGTACCGGTGAGAGGCAGGCCCTTCTCGGGATTCAGCAGACCGCGAAGCACCTCCAGATCGCGGGTGCCGGTTTTGCGATACACGATGCCCACCAACAGGAACAGCAACGCCGAGATCAGGCCGTGGCTCACCATCTGGAACACAGCCCCCAGGAGGCTGATGGGCGTATTGGCAGCGGCAGCCAGCAACACGTACCCCATGTGGCCCACGGAGCTGTAGGCCACCATGCGCTTCATGTCGGTCTGGGCGATGGCCGCCAGGGATCCGTAGAGCACGGAGATCGCCGCCCAGATGGCCAGAACCGGCGCCAGCTTGGCCCAGGCTTCCGGGAACAGGCCGAGGCCGAAGCGCAGCAGACCATAGGTGCCGAGCTTCAGCAGCACACCGGCCAGCAGCACCGACACCGGCGTGGAGGCCTGGGTGTGGGCATCAGGCAGCCAGTTGTGCAGCGGCACCAGCGGAATCTTGATGCCGAAGCCGATCAACAGCGCGATCAGCAACACCAGCTGGCCGCCCATGGCCAGGCGATCACTGAGCACCGGCGTGAGGCTGAAATCGGCACTGCCGGTGAGCAGCGCCAGCCCCAGGAAGGCGCCGAGGATCAACATGCCGGAAATGGCCGTGAAGATCAGGAACTTGGTGGCGGCATAGGAGCGGTTTGCACCGCCCCACACCGAGATCAGCAACCAGAGCGGGATCAGCTCCAGCTCATAGAAGAGGAAGAAAAGCAGCAGGTTCTGGGCGAGGAAGGCACCGTTCACCGCACCGCTGATCAACAGCAGCATGGCGAAGTAGATGCGGGGCCGCTTGTCGATATCGCGGGTGATCACCGCCGCCACCAGGGTGAGGGCGGCATTGATCAGCACCAGCGGCAACGACAGCCCGTCGATGCCCAGGCTGTAATCCAGGCCGAGCCCCGGCAGCCAGCGGTGCTGCTCCAGCAGTTGCATGCCGCCCTGATGGATGTCGAAGCCCGCCAGCACGAGCAGGGCCACCAGCAGTTGCAGGCTGAGGATCGCGATCGTGCCCAGACGCAGCTGCTGGGGGCTCGGGGAGCCTGGCCAGACCAACAGCGCGAGGGTGCCCAGGAATGGGATCAGCAGCAGCGCGGTGAGCAACATCGTTCCGATCTCCTCAGAAGCCCTGCCGGAGCCATTGCAGGGAACCGAGCAGTAGCACGATCGCCACGATCAACGTGAGCACGTAGCTCTGCAGCTGACCGCTGACACTGAGCTTGAGCCCATCGGCTGTGGCCAGGGAGAGCCGGCCCACGCCATCCACAAAGCCCTTCACGATGGTGATGTCGAACCAACGGGTTGCCTGGGCCAGGCCACTCACAAGGCGAACGATCGAGGCGCGGTAGAGGGCCGGGGTATAGAAATCGGCGGCCAGCAGATCCTGCACCAGGCGCATGGCGGGCTGCCGGGAGCGCGACCAGAAGCGGTCCTGGGGGAGCAGGCAACCAACGAGGACACCCGCTGCACCGCTGCCAGCCACCAGGGCGGCCACGGCTGGCGGGAAGGAGCCGATGCCCGGAACGGGATCGATCCGCTGCATGATCCAGGGCAGCAGCAGCACGATCACCGCCAGGGCCACCATCGGCAGGGCCATCCAGAAGATCACCTCAGGCGCGCGGCGGGTCTTGGGCATGGGCTGGCCCAGAAACACCGAGCGGAACACGCGCACCACATTGGCGGCGGTGAGCAGGTTGGTGAGCAGGACCACGGCACCGAACAGCGGGGCGTCGAGCACCAGCGTGTTCAGCATCAGGCCGAAGCACCAGAAGCAGCCGAGGGGCAGCAGGCCCACCAGACCAGCGCTGCCCACGAGGAAGGCCAGGGCGGTGGCCGGCATCCGGCTGCCCAGGCCCCCGAGCTCGGTGAGGTCCTGACAGTTGGTGGTGGCAATGATGCTGCCCACACTCATGAATTGCAGTGCACGGGCCAGGCCGTGGGCGAACAGCAGCAGCAGGGCGATGCCCGGTTTCTGGAGGGCGATCGCAACAAACACCAGCCCCAGGTAGGAGGTGGTGGAGTAGCTGAAGGCACGTTTGAGGTCTACCTGGGCCAGAGCCACCAGGGCTCCGCCGACGGCGCTGATCGCCCCCACCGCCAGCAGCACACGGGTGGCCACCGGTGAGAGCGCCACGATGGGCATGAGCTTCAGCAGCACGATCGCGCCGCAGGTCACCACCACGGAATTACGCAGGATCGAGGCGGGATTCGGACCCTCCATCGCCTCGTCGAGCCACAGGTGCATGGGGAACTGGGCGCACTTGCCCATCGGGCCGGCGATCAGGCCCAGGCCCAGCAGGCTGGCCCCCAGGGAACCGATGGCGCCGTTCTCAAGGGCATGGGATGCCCAGGAATAGAGATCGGTGAACTCCATCGAGCCGGCCTTGGCCGAGAGGCCCACCACACCCATCAGCAACAGCACATCGCCCACGCGCTTGGTGAGGAAGGCATCACGGGCCGCGGTGACCACCAGCGGCTGGGCATACCAGAAGCCCACCAACAGATAGGTGGAGAGGGTGAGCATCTCCAGCAGGAAATAACTGATGAACAGATTGCTGCTCATCACCACACCGCTCATCGCCCCTTCAAAGAAACCAACCAGGGCGTAAAAACGCGCCAGGGACCATTCCTTATCCAGATAGCCCAGGGCAAACACCTGGCAGACCAGGCTCATGGTGGTCACCAGCTCCAGCGCGGCCAGGTTGGTGAGCGAGAGATCGAAACCGATGCGCAGATTCAGATCCGCGGCCTGAAACCAGCCGAAGTCGAGATGTTGCGGCCCGATCTGGGCCACGCTGCGAATCACGAGGCTGCCGTGGATCACCGCCAGCAGCGTCACGAACAGATTGAGGTAGGCGGCCGGGCGGGGGCCATTGCGCTTGATCCAGCCCGTGGCCCAGGGGAGCGACAGCAGCATGCCGCTGAATCCGTACAGGGGGATCAGCCAGATGAGCTGCAGTGGTAGCGGAAGGGCGTCGCTCAAGCGGAAAGGGGAATGAAAGCCCGCTGCCACAACTATGCGGTGGCGGCAGCGTTCCTTAGGCGGCCGAATCTAGGCGGCGGGAGAGGCCCGTCATGGCTGACGAGCCCAACCCGTCTCAGACTGTGGGGCGGCGGCTGGAACCGTAGCGGGCGTAGCCCCGCCGGCGGCGTCCACCCAGCTCCTGCAGCCAGGCTTCCAGCTCCTGGCCATGGTGCTGCTCGTCCTCGAGCAGAGCCTGGAAGAAGCTGCCGTTGGAGGCATCACCGATCAGCTGACAGAAGCGGCTGGCCTCGTCGTAATGACGGATCAGCTGCTGCTCGAGATCGGCATTGCCCTCCAGCAGTCCCACCAGGTCGGGGGCATGAGTGACCGGCTGCAGCTGGGAGGCGGCCGGAGCCACCCCCAGGGAGAGCATGTGCTGAACGATCCGCTCGGCATGCTCCATCTCCTCCACCGTCTCCTCGCGGAACCGGTCGGCGGAGGCTTGATCACCCCACAGGCCCACGAGGGAGGCCTGGGTCATGTACTGCTGAACAGCGGTGAGCTCAAGGCTCAGGGCGCGGCCCAGAAAACCCAGGACGCGCGGATGTACGGCGTCCATCAAGCTCAGGCCCGGCGGTTGTCGGTGCTGGTCAGAGCAGGCTCCACTTCACTGTGGGGGCGGGCGATGATGTGGGCAGCCACCAGGCCGTCACCCACGCGCTCGCAGGCATCGGCGCCGGCGCGAACGGCGGCGTTCACGGCACCGGTTTCGCCGCGCACCAGCACGGTCACGTAGCCGCCGCCCACGAATTCACGCGCCACCAGGCTCACCTCCGCGGCCTTGGTCATGGCATCAGCAGCCTCAATGGCCGGCACCAGGCCGCGGGTCTCGATCATGCCGAGGGCAATGCCCTGAACGCTGGAAGCCATCGGATTGCTGCTACGAGAGGAGTTGGAGGGTCGGTTGCCGCCGCCACCACCGGAGGTGGAGCCGGAGCGGCGGGTGGCCGCACTGCCGGTGCTGGCGGCGGGCTTGCTGGTCGCCGGGGCTGCACTGGAGGCCACGGTGGTGGCCTGCACAGTGACAGCGGCTGTCTCTGCCGCCGGAGCGGGGCTGGCCGGAGCCGCCTGGGAAGCGGCAGCCGGGGCTGAAGCCGGAATCGCGGTCACCGGCGTGGCGGCCGCAGCAGGGGCAGCCTTGGCGGGCGTGGCCTTGCTGGCGGCCGTTCGGGCGGTGGATCGGGATCGCGGAGTGGCCATGGCAGGGAGGGGGCAAAGCCCGGGGAGTGGTGCGCTGAAAACGGGGTGGACTCAGGCCGTGGGGTCGGCCTGAGGAGAGCGGCAGCTCCCTAACCGTCGGGCGACCAGTGGTCGATGATGCCGCCGATGGTGAGGTCGGTGAACAGATCGGCATTACCGGTGGCGTGGCGAGCCGCCGAGCCGCTGGCGGTGAACACCCAGTTGCCCGGGGAGGCACCCACCGGATCACAGGCCACGTTGAGCTTGCCTTTGGTGGTGCGCAGGATGCGCAGGTTCTGGTGGGCGAACCCTTCCACACGGTTGCTGCACACGAGGGAGCCCATCACCTGCATGATCTCCATCAGGCGGCCCCTCCCGCTGGTTTGGGGGTTGCAGCGGCAGGAGGAGTAGGAGCGGCGGTGGAGCCAGCGGGCTTGCCGGCGGCCATCTCCTTGGCGGCGTCTGGATCCCAATGATCAATGATCCCCACGATCGTGAGGTCGCTGGGGTACGACTTGCTGCCAGCAGCTTCACGGGCCGCCGAGCTGCCCACGCAGATCACCCAGTCGCCGGGGATGGCACCAACGGCGTCGACAGCCACCTTATGGGTGCTGCCATCGAGCACCACCTGCAGGTGCTTGTGCTGAAAATCGGCGATGCGGTTGGTGGAGACCAACGGCTTGACCACCTTGCAGATCAACATCTCAGTGCCCTCCTCCGGTGTTGAACGTGATGGAGGACCTTACGGTCTCCGCTGGCGCGTGGCGATCACGATCGCGCACGGTGAGCAGGGTGTGCAGCAATCCCTGCTCACACAGCTGGGGGTAGCGGGCGGTGATCGCCGCCATCACCCGTTCGCAGTGGGTGATGGCCCGTTCGCGGGCGCCGGGAACGGTGCCGTGGTAGTCGAAGCGCAGCACCACCGGGATCGGCAAGCCGCGGGACACGTTCAGGCCCTTGAAGATCTTCACCCCCACATCGAGATCAGGGGCGCCCTCCTCCACCGTGTCCATGTAGGCGAAGTAGGTGAGGTTGCGCAGGTGGATCTCCTTGAAACCGATCCCCACGCCGATGAAGCGCTCGGCATGGCCGAAATCGCCGTAACTGCCGCCGTGGTACTGGCGTACGTAATCGATCTGAGACAGGTTGTTCTCGATCAGCCGGGCCACCAGTTTCACCATGCCGGCATCCGGAGTGGAGGCTGCGGCCCCCTCCACCAAGGTGAGCAGGCGATCCCGGGCCTGGTCTGCCGCCAGGTGGCGGGTGGCGTCGTACACGTCGTGGGCATCCAGCCAACTGTCGAGCTGGGTGGCACCGTCGCCGCCGGGGACGTGCACACGAATGGCATCGGTATCGGTGTCCATGCCCACCAACAGCAGATCCACCGACGCACCGCAGCAGAAGCTGTTCTCCACCGCCTGCTGGAAATCCTTGAGCCGTTGGAGGCCCTGGGCCGCAGCGGCCTTGTCGTCGCTGCCATGGGCCGCACAGCCCTCGTGGCAGGGATCCTTGGAACTGAAGTGATACACCACCACCTTGAGGTAGCGGGTGTCGCGATGGGCGGGGTTGGGCAGGCCTTCGCGGTAGCGGCGGTGCTCGGTCTTCACCCAGCGGTCCACCGTGTTCTCCACATCGAACATGGCCCCGGCATGGGAACGCCGGCGCACCGAACTAAAGGGCAGGCGCAGGGCGTAGGCGATGGCGTGGGCCAGGCGACCATCCGCGCACGGCGTGATGTCGAGCAGATGGAAGCCGCAGTCGAGCAGGAAGCCATCGAAGGCCTCAGCGTCGGGGCTACCGGCCTGGGCGGCCAGGGGGTCGTCGTTGAAGAAGCCCAGGCTGGTTTGTTCGTAAGCCTCGAACACGCACCAGGCGAACAGGGTGCGCATGTCCAGCTGGCTGGTCCAGGCGTTTTCCAGCAGCGGCAGCGGCAGGGGATGACCCAGCTCGGCCTGGGCTACCTGTTGGGCCTGGGCCACGAAATCAGGCTCGTGCTGCAGCGCGGACAGGCGCTTCAGCACCGGCACGATCCGATCAAAAGAGCCAAGGCTCCGCTCCTCGTAGGAGCGCAGGGCGGCATTGGCCTCGCCGTTGCTGAGGGGATGCAAGCCGGTGGCAGCGGCGCGGGGCTTGACGACCCGCGCTGTGCTCACAGCCGTGGTGGCACTGTTGGTGCGGATCACCTGGGCGGCCACAGGGCGCACACGGCGGCCGGCGGGAGCGACGGAGCGGTTGCCGGCCGTGGGGCGAGGGGTCCGGGCCGCCATGGCCAGGGCTCGCTGGCGCAGCACCTTGTTCTGGAGCACGGTGTCCGTGAGGCCGCTGATGGGATCAAGGCCACTGGCACCGGTGGGATCCTCAGCAGGAGTGCTGCCGGGCCGGCGGCGTGGCGCCGTGGGCGCCAGGGGCCGCTGGTTGTTGGCCGACGAACGGCGGGGCATGACTCAGCCCTCAGCCGCGGGCGCCGCCGGACACCGTGATCAGGGAACCCTGATCGGTGCTGCCGCTGGAGCCGGTGATCTTGTTGCTGGGCGGGGGAACCTCGTCGTTGCGCTTGCGCTGCATGCCGGGCATGGCATTCATCGGACCCACGCGGGTGGGATTGCGCCGGCGGGCGGAGCTGCCCTCCGTGCCGGTGACACGATCACCACGATCCCAGTCGTCGCCAGTGATCTTGTGGCCGGAACCCTCACCGGTGACCCGGGACACAGGAGCCTCTTCGGTGGTGCCAGCGGCTGGAGCCTGCGCTGCACGCAGGGCGGCACGTCGATCGAAGCGGAACTGCTCCGTGCCGGTCACCACACCGCTGGCCATGTCAAAAGGGCCGGTGATGCGCCCCCCTTGCTCGTAGGTGCTGCCGGTCACCTGACCGGTGCGCTCACGCTCCACCTGGGCTGCCCGGGCGGGGGACTGCACGCTGAATTGCTGCCAGGCGGCGGGATTCAGGG
Organism: Vulcanococcus sp.; assembly: GCA_046094445.1. Taxonomy (GTDB): domain Bacteria; phylum Cyanobacteriota; class Cyanobacteriia; order PCC-6307; family Cyanobiaceae; genus Vulcanococcus. The sequence goes on along the minus strand of JBJTHL010000234.1, from coordinate 2,452 downwards.
GCTGGGGGAAATCGGCGGTGCCGCTGGCATCGGTGCCGCAGGCGGCGGCCTGCTGCTCCGCACCCACGTAGGGAGTGCCGGTCACGTCCTCACAAGCCCCTTTGTGGGCGCCGGTCATCACCCCACCGATGCCGGGGCGGATGCCGGTCATGCGGTTGGCGCCGCGCACCGGGGTGCGCTCGCGGGTGGCCCGCACAGCGGCGCTGTTGCAGAAGTCGCCCGCCTGCTCCAGGCCGGCATAGGGAGTGCCGGTCACCACCTTGCAGGTGCCGGGCTCATCGCCGGTCACCTTGGCGGAGCGGCCGGTGCGGGTGCCGCTCACCACCAGGTTGCGGTTGGTCACGCTGAAGCCCACCTTGGCGGCTTCAGGGGCGGGCTTGGCGCCGCAGAAGCTATCGAACTGCTGGCTGCCGATGTACTCATCGCCGGTGATGTTGCGGCAGCTGCCGGGCTCATCACCGGTCACGTTCTGGCTGCGGCCCACATGGGTGCCGGTCACACCGGTGCCACGCAGGGTGTTGAGGGTGCTCACCTTGGTGGGTGCACGGCCAGCGGCTGGCGCTTCTGCGCCCAGGTACTGATCGCCGGTCAGCTGGCGGCCGGAGCCGGGCTCGTCGCCGGTCACCTTCTCGCTGCGACCCACCATCACGCCACTCACGGCCTGACCGCCCAAGGTCTGGCTGCGGCCCACCTTGCGCACGGCAGGGGTGGTGGTACCGCAGTAAGCGGCCGACTGATTGGCGGAGATGTACTCGGTGCCGGTCACGCTCTTGCAGGTGCCGGGCTCATCGCCGGTGACCTTCTCGCTGCGGCCCACTTCATTACCAGTCACGCGGTTGCCGTGGCTGGTGGCGGTGACGCGCACCTTGGCGGGTTGGATCGGAGCGGCGGGCTGGGTGCCGCAGAAGGTCTGGAACACCTCGGCGCCGAGGTACTCCGTACCGGTAATGGTGCGGCAGGTGGCCGCCTCGTTGCCGGTGGTCTTCGCCGAGCGGTTGGCCTGGGTGCCGGTGATGGTCTGGCCGGAGAGGGTGTCGCTCACACCCACTTTCCAGGAGGCGTCAGCCGCTGCAGCCTGCTTGGCGCCATTGCGATTGGGGCCGCTGGGGCGAGTGGTGCCGCTGCCGCTGCCGGTGCGCACCAGGCCAGCGGAACCGCTCTTGTTCTTCAGTTCCCGCAGCTTCTGGGAGAGCTCACGGGTGCTCAGGTCGGGGTTGCCCTGACGCACCACGGCGGCAGCACCACCGCTGGCGCTGGTGCTGGCGGACTTGCCGCGCTTGGCCAGGGCATCGCGGCGGGCGAGCACCAGGGCACGGCTGGGATTGTGCTGGGCGGTGCCTTTCTGGGTGGCGGAGCGGCTCGCCGGCTTGCTGCTGGCAGCGCTGGCGGCGCGGCCGCTGTCGAGGGAGAGGCTGGCGGTGCGGGCGCTGCTGCGGGGCTGCGCGGCCTCCTTCTCCTGGCACTTGCACTTGTGCTCAGGGGCCGCGGCAACCGGGGCTGCTGCCTTGGCTTCCTTGGCGGCTTCGGTGCGGCTGCGGTCCTTGGAACGATCGGCGCGCTTGCCGGAGCGGCTCAGGGCTTCACGGCGGGCGAGCACCAGCTCACGGCTGGGGTTGGCGACGGGCTGGGCGCTGCTGCGGTGGCCGCCGGCGGGAGCGGAGCTGAGCTCAACGCTCGGGCGCGACGGCCGCCGACTCGGCGTGCTGGCGGCCGGAGCCGGCGTGGGCCGGCTCACCGGCTCCGCGGCAGGGGCCGGGGTGTTGGTCCGCGTCGGACGGGCGTCGGAGGCGGTGCGAACACGGCTGGGGGAGGAGGTGTAGCGCCCGGTGGCTTTCTTGCCACCGGTGGTCAGCGCCTTGCGGCGCTCAAGAGCTGCTTCACGACTCGATGTGCTGGCCATGTCCGCCCGGCGAATGGAATGACTGAATAAGTGGCAGCAGCCACATCAGGCCATGGCAACACCGTCTCAGCGGTGTGGCATGGGCGATGAGCTCACTGCAAAACAAGGAGCGGCGGCAGGCTGCAAGCAGGCACCGGAGCTCCGCGAAGAGAAGGTGTGGCCCCGCTCACGCAAGGCCACAGTCATCGAAGGCCGCTGATCAGCGGCCTTCGAACACCACGAAGCAGGCACCCTGGCTCTGGGTGTAAGCGTCGTAACCCACCAGACGCACGTGGTGGTCGGGGTAGGCGCGGTGAGCGGCTTCGAGCTCGCTCACGATCACGTTGAGGTCCTTCTCACCGAAGAAGGGCAGCTTCCAGTAGGACCAGTAGGTGGCCATGGAGTTGCTGGGGTGGACATGCTCGATGAGCGGGCTCCAACCCTGGGCAATGATGTAAGCGATCTGGTCGTAGATCTCGTCCTGGGTGAAGGGCGGCAGGAAGCCGAACGTCTCCAGGGTGGCGACTGTTTGGTAGTCACCCACGGTGCTCTTGAAGGGCATGGGGATCCTTG
>JBJTHL010000233.1:0-6002 GCA_046094445.1 Vulcanococcus sp. | reverse complement strand
GAGGCGGATCCGTTGCCCTTGGTGTTGCAGCTGGCCCAGTGGGGTGCTGGTTTAGGCGAGGAGCTCCCGTGGCTGGAGCCACCACCGGCGGCGGCCCTGCAGGAGGGGCAGGCCCTGCTGCAGCAGCTGGGGGCCATCGATGGCCGCGGCGGCCTGAGCAAACGGGGCCGGGCCATGGCCGGCCTGGGGGTGCATCCGCGCCTGGCCCAGCTGCTGCTGGCGGCCCGGTCCCTGGGGGCGACGGACCTCGGCTGCGCCCTGGCGGCCCTGCTCAGCGAACGGGATCCGCTGATCGGCAGCGAGGCGGGCTGCGATCTGATGCGCCGGCTCGATTGGCTGCGGGCGACAGACCGCGACCCTCGCCGTGAGCCGGTGCGGCGGCTGCAGCAGCAGCTGGCGCGCCAGCTGGCGGCCCTCCCCGCCGACACGGCGCCTGCCGAGCCCCCCCAACCTGCGGCACCCGACGACGCCCTGGCGGCCGAACTGGTGGCCCAGGCCTATCCCGAACGGCTGGCCCTGGCCCGCGAGGGCGGCGCGGGTCGCTATCGCACCCGAGCCGGCCGCGGCGCCCTGCTGCCCCCCGGCGATGGGCTGCTGGGCAGCGAAGCCCTGGCCATCGCCCGCGCCGATGGGGCCGGCAGCGATTGCCGCATCCAGCTGGCACTGCCCCTACCGCGCACCAGCCTGGAAGCCCTGGCGGCGGAGGCCGGCCAAAGCACGAGCCTGGTGATGTGGGACCCGCAGCAGCAGCGGGTCCACGCTGAACAGGCCCTCACCCTGGGGGCTCTGGTGCTGGAGCGGCGGCCCTGGCCGCAGGCTCCGGCTGAGGCCGTGCTGGCGGCCCTGCTGGAGGGGCTGGCGGCCATGGGCCTGGAGGCCCTGCCCTGGAGCGACGCCAGCCGTCAGCTGCAGCAGCGGCTCTGCCTGGCCCGCACACACCTGGGCGCCCCCTGGCTCGATCGCAGCGACGCGGCCCTGATCGCCGCACCGCAGGCCTGGCTGGGGGATCAACTGGAGGGGCTGCGCAGCCGTGGCGATCTGCAGCGCCTCGATCTGTGCGAAGCCCTCTGGAGCGGCCTGGCCTGGGAGTGCCGCCACCAGCTGGAGCAGTGGCTGCCCCAGACCCTGGCGATCCCCTCGGGGCGTCAGGCCCGGCTGGATTACAGCAGCGGGACGCCGGTGCTGGCGGTGAAGCTGCAGGAGCTGTTCGGCGCCCGCGAGACCCCCACCGTGCTGGAGGGGCGCCTGCCCGTGACGGTGCAGCTGCTCTCACCGGCGGGTCGACCAGCCGCCATCACCCAGGACCTGGCCGGCTTCTGGCGCGGGGCTTACCAGGACGTACGCCGCGACCTGCGCGGGCGCTATCCGCGCCACCCCTGGCCGGAGGATCCCAGTCAGGCCCTGGCCACAGCTCTCACCAATCGCCGCTTGCGCGAGCAGGGGAGCGATCCAACAGATGGCCGTAGCCGAAGTAGCGCAGGCCCTCGCTGATGCCCGCGCACCCATCGCCGCGGGCCCTGTACACCGACGGCAACCGCGGCAGCTGGGCCACCAGGGCCGCCTCGGCATTGCCCACCATCACCCCGGGCAAGCCCGTCTCGAACATGGCCAGATCATTGAGCGTGTCACCGGCGGTGACCACCCGGGCCGCATCCACCTCCAACCAGGCCAACAGCTCCAGCAGCGTGGTGCCTTTGTTCACACCGGCGGGCAGCACGTCGAAGTAGCGGTTGTCGGAGAGCAAGCAGTGGACCCCCTCCGCCTCGAGCTGGGGGATCAGCCCCTGATCGAACAGCTCCAGATCCACGTAATAGGCCAGCCGGCGATTCGAGCTCACCGGCTGCAGCTCCAGGCCGGGCTGCCCTTCCAGCAGCGCCGCCAGGCGCGCCTCAAGCGGGCGCCAACGGGCCTCGATCGGGTCCACCGCCAGCGGCAGCGGCAACAACGACCGGCCGCAGGCCACGGTGCAACCCACATCTCCGATCACCAGATGGGGAGCCGCCAGGCCGATCGGTTCGTCCTCCTGCAGCACCCGGGCGATGGAGCTGAGGTCGCGGCCGGTGCAGAACACATGCAACACCCGCTGGCGCTGCTGGGCCAGCCAGCGATAGAACCGCCGCCGCTCCACCGTTGGACCGCCCAGCAGGGTTCCGTCGAGATCGGTGACCAGCACCAACTCCGGAGCCTCGGGCAGGGGCGCCGACAACTGCTGCTGCAGACGCAGGCGGGGTGATGTCAATGCAGCGCCGGCCACCGCGGCAACGGTATTCGGTCGGGCCTCGATCAGAGAGACTGATAAACGATCGCCTCCCCACCCTGGCCCGCTTCTACGCCAAGAACCGCCGCGACGGCGCCCGCCTGCTCAGCAGTGCCCTGGTGATCACCAGCATCGGGGTGATACGCGTCGACCACCCGGCCGGCCAGCTGGTGGCGGCGCTCGGCGTGGCGGTGTGCCTCTACTGGTGGACCTGCTATCGCAGCCTTGAGCGCTGAACCCGGCCTACCGCGCTACAGCGTCAGCGAGCTGAACCAGGCCATCGGCTCCCTGCTGGAGCGGGGCTTTGCACCGCGCTTCCTGCTGGAGGCCACCGTGTCGCGCCCCCAGCTCAAGAAAGGCCACCTCTGGCTCACCCTGGTGGATGAGCAGGCCTCGATTGCGGGGGTGGTGTGGGCCTCGCAGCTCAGCCGCCTCAGCCACCATCCCGCCGAGGGGGATGGGGTGCTGGTGGTGGGCAAGCTGAACTTCTGGTCGGCGCGCGCCAGCCTGTGCGTGCAGGTGCTGGATCTGCGGCCCAGCCTCAGCGCCGTGCTGCGCCGCTTCGAGCAGGTGCGCCAGCGGCTGGAGCCGGAGGGGCTTCTGGATCCAGCCCGCAAACGGCCCTTGCCTGCGCTGCCGGGGGCCATCGCCTTGCTCACCAGCTCCCCCAGCTCCGCCCTGGCCGACATGCTGCGCACCGCTGCGGAGCGCTGGCCCACCACCCGCATCCACGTGGTGCCGATCCCTGTGCAGGGCGCCGTGGAGGCGGCCATCCGCCGCCGCCTGGCGGAGGTGCTCACCGCCGCGGCGGGGCTGGGCATCGAAGCGCTGGTGCTGGCCCGCGGCGGCGGCAGCCGTGAGGACCTGGCGGTGTTCGATAGCGAAGATCTGGCACGGGATCTGGCCGCATCACCGCTGCCGGTGGTCACCGGCCTGGGGCACGAGGACGACACCACCGTGGCCGACCTGGTGGCCGACTACCGCGCCGCCACCCCCACAGCCGCGATTGTGGCCTTGCTGCCGGATCGCCGCAGCCTGGCGCAGGAGCTCCAGCACCAGCGCACCCTGCTGCGGCGCAGCGTGCAGCACCGCCTGCAGCGCGAACGGCTGCAGCTGGATGGCCGCCGCCAGGCACTCCAGGCCCTGCACCCCCGCCAGCTGCTGGCGGAGCAACGGCGCCAGCTGCAACAGCGGCTGGAGTTGCTGGCCGCGCTGTCACCCCAACGCCTGCTGCAGCGGGGCTTCGCCCTGGTGCGGGGCAGCGATGGCCGTCTGCTGCGCTCGGTGCTGCAGGTGCACGTGGGAGATCGCCTGCAGCTGGAACTCGCGGATGGGCGCGTCGATAGCGTTGTGGCCCAGGTTCACCGCGCCGATGGCTGAACGCAGCCCCCGCCCATCCCGCAGCCGCAAGGGCACAACGGCAGCAGCCGCACCCGAAACAGGGGCCGAACCAGCGGCCGCAGCAGGGGCTGCCGCCCTGGATCCCGACTGGCTGGAGGACGTGAACAACCTGCGCTATCAGGACGCCCGCACAGCCCTGGAGCTGGCCATGGCCCAGCTGCAGGCTCCCGAACTGGAGGTGGAGGAGATGGCGGGGCTCTACCGGCGTGCTGAGGCCTATGCCGAGCGCTGCGCAGCCGTACTCGGGCAGGTGGAGCAGGCCGTGATCGAATGGGAAGCCGCAGCCGATCACGGACCGGGATGAGCACCCCCCAGGCCAGCACCAGGCCGCCCACGGAGATCGCCGCCGTCGCCACCCAACGCAGCCCCCTGCTGGCCTGGCTTTACCTGGGCCTGGCCATCGCAGGCGGGGTGCTGCCCTGGCTGGCCAATCTGGAGTACATGCGGCAGTACGGCAGCAGCTTTGATCTGGGGCTGTTCGTCCAACTGGCCAACGCCAATCCCGCGGCCCAATCCCTGAGCCGCGACCTGCTGGTTGGCGCCAGCGCTATCACCATCTGGATGGTGAGCGAGAGCCGCCGGCTGGGCATGCGCCACCTCTGGGTTGTGCTGCTGAGTTCGGTGACCATCGCCTTTGCCTTCGCCGCGCCCCTCTTTCTCTTCCTTCGGGAACGGCGCCTGTCGGAACTGACACGCGCCAACGGCACCAGCCCGGCGGGCCCCGCCTGATTGAGCTGGGCCCCTTCACCTGCATGGGGATGTGGAGCTCGATCCTCACGGTTCGTCGATCACCTCGCTCACATCCACCGTGATCACCGCATCCGAAGCCGGCTGATCCCGCGTAACAGTGCGGGCGGGGCTGGACTGCGCTGCAGCGCCGACCAGGCTGGCGCCACAGGCCGGGCACTGCAGGGCCCCGATGCTGGGGGTTCCACAGGCTGGGCACACCGTGAGCCGACGCTTGGCCCACTGCCAGGCCAGCAGGCCAGCACCGGCAAGCAGCAGTGGACCCACCACCAACAGCAGGGTCACCCCCTCCAACACATCCACGAACAGGCGCGCTGTGAGTCCGGGGGCCAACAGCAGCAGGCCGATGGCCAGGATCCACAGCCAGGGAATTGGGCGCTGCATCGGCTCGACGGAAGCGAAGCGAACCCTGGCATCTTCAACCCGACGGCCCTGCCCCCGCCAGCGCTGCCGGTGCGGATCGCCCACCCCGTGGCCGCCGGCTGATCACCACACTCACGGCCATGCCGTAATACACAATCACCGCCACCAGCCAAACCCACAGGCTGAGCAGCAACACGGCACCAATCACCCCATAGGCCTGAAAGCGGGCCCCCAGGGAGAACAAGCTGCGTCCCAGGGCCACATTGAACAGGGTGAGCGCTGAGCCGATCAACAACGCTCCGGGGAGCAGCGGGCGTCGCGGCACCGGTCTGCTCGGCAACACCACCAGGAGGGCGTAGGCCAGGGTGCAGGCAATGACCAAACTGAGGCTGAGATCCACCAGCATCGGCACTGGGATCCACAGACGCATGGTCTGCGGCAACCGTTGCTCGAGCAACTGCCGCCAACTGCCCGGGTTGAGCAGGCGCAGGTTGGTGGTGAGCTGATCGAGCACCACAAAGAACCCGATCAACACCACCAGCGCCAGCGATTCCAAGCGAGCCCGCAGAAAGCGGCACACGGGCCGCCACCAGGGCCCAGCGATCGCCATCGCCGGCCTCAGGCCCCAAAGGCGATCGGCGCCGCGCCGCAGGCTGAGAAAGGCATTGGTGGCCGAAATCACCAGCAACAGTGCACCCACCAGGCCGGCCCCTGTGCCCTGGCGGTAGAGCTTCAGCAGGGTCGCACTCACCAGCGGCAGCACCGACGGCGGCAACACCTGCTCCGCCAACTTCAGGAGATTGTCCGTGAGACCATCCACCTGGCCGAGCACGCGGCTGGCAACACCCAGGGCGATCAACAGAATCGGGAATAACGCCTGCAGGCTGTGATAGGCAAAGGCTGCCCCCAGATCAACACAATCCTCGCGATCCCAGAGCCTGTAGGCACGCCAGAGTACGGGTGCCAAGCTCCTGATCGGCACCATCAGGCCCCGTCGCACCACACACCCCACCAACAGCCCTGACGCTAAGCCCAGATACCCGTGCCCCTTGCGAACGCCCAACAAAAAAGCCACCCCGAGGGGTGGCTTTCCCGTGCTGTGCGGGGAGCTGCTGGAGAGCACACTCACACCGCTTAGCATCAGAGCAAGAAGGTTTTACCTGGCATCGACCTATTTTCTCAGGGGGCTACCCCCCAAATATCGTCGGCGCTGCAGCGTTTCACAGCCGAGTTC
>JBJTHL010000232.1:0-9273 GCA_046094445.1 Vulcanococcus sp. | reverse complement strand
GGGCACGGGTGCGCTGTTCCCAGGCGAGGTGCGCGATGGCCTGGATCTGGTGATGCGCGACACGATCGAGCGCTATCCCCAGCCCCTGCAGCCCTACCTCGACATGATCGAGGGCATGCGCATGGATCTCACCACCACGCGCTCTACCGATTTTGATCATCTTTATCTGTACTGCTATCGCGTGGCCGGCACTGTGGGTCTGATGACCCAGGAGGTGATGGGAGTGGACCCTGCTTATACCTCTGCTCCCTGGAGCGAACGGCCCGATACCAGCGAAGCGGCGGTGGCCCTTGGCATTGCCAACCAGCTCACCAACATCCTCCGCGATGTGGGCGAAGATCGCGCCCGCGGCCGCATCTACCTGCCCCAGGAGGATCTGGCCCGCTTCGGCTACAGCGAAGCCGAACTTCTCGATGGCGTGCTCAACGACAGTTGGCGCGAGCTGATGCGCTTTCAGCTGGTCCGCGCCCGCGCGTGGTTTGCCCGCTCCGAGGCGGGGGTGCGCTGGCTGGCCCCCGATGCCCGCTGGCCGGTGTGGGCCTCCCTGCGCCTGTATCGCGGCATCCTCGATGTGATCGAAGAACTCGACTACGACGTGTTCAACCACCGCGCCTACGTGCCCACCGCCGGCAAGATGCTCGACCTGCCGCGCTCGTTCGTGATCGCTCAGGCGCGTTAACGCCAGCCCAGGTCCAGCCAGCTTTGCAGGATCGGATTCACCTGCTCAGGGCCTTCATCATGGGGGCAATGGCCCAGTCCTGGCAGAACCTTCAGGTCGTGCACGCAGCGGTGCTCGCGCTGCCAACGCTGCGCTTCCGCCAGGGGTTCCCAGGGATCGGCCTCGCCCCAGAGCAGGCGCACCGGCAATGGCGGCTCGAGCTCATCGAGGCGCGCCAGCAGCTGGGGGGCTAGCCAGTCGTCGAACAGATTCACGAAACCGCGGAATGCTTCAGGGGCGCCGGGCTCGCGGGTGGGCGCCATCAGCAGCTCCACCAGTGCAGCGTCCACGTTGCGACCGCTGGGGTAGGCCTGCAGCAGCACCTGGCGCACCACTGCCGGCCGGGCGAACCAGCGGAACAGGTTGTGCACCAGCCAGCGCTGGCGCACCAGGGCCATCAGCACCGGCCGGCCCACCTGCGCCGGCCAGGGTTGTTCAGCCAGGCGCTTGAGGTCGAGCTCGCGCTCGGCGCAATCGATCAGCAACACCTGCCGGGGTCGCAGCCCGCGCTCCAGCAAGAGCCGGGTGGCATTCAGGGCCACCACACCGCCGATGGAATTGCCGATCAGTTGAAGCTCGCAGCCGGCATCGATGCCGATCACCGCCTGGCAGAAGTCGGCCACCTGGGTTGCCCAGAGGTCGAAGCCGTAGCGCACCGATCCGGCCAACGGCGCTTCGCCGCTCAGCTGTGAGGTGGGCTTGTCGCTGTCGCCGAAGCCCAGCAGATCGATGGCGTACACCGGGCCTGCGCTGGCGAGGGCGGCCAGGTTGTGGCGCCAATGGCCTTTGGATGCCCCGAAGCCATGAATGCAAAGAACGGCCCTCCGCGGGGGAGAGCCGTTCTGTGGATGCGGCTCAGCAGTCGGCTGCACAACCGTGTAGCCGACCCTGTGCCTCCCCCAGCTCCAGCTCAGCGCTTGCATCGGCTGTTCAGGGGGGAGGGGCGAGCGTGGTGAGGCCGTGGTCAGGCGTTCAGACCGCAGCCTTCTGGTTGTCGAGCAGGCCCCGCAACTTGGCCAGCTCACCGGCCCAGCGGGGATCGGGAGCGCCTTCCTCCACGGTGTCGCGGTGCACCACCTTGTTCACGGCCTTGCGGGCCGAGCCGGGGGCGGCCATGGCGGCGCCGGGGCGGCGGTCGTTGCCGCGGCGTTCGTCGCGGCGCTCGGAGCGCTCGATGCGCAGGGCGTTGCCGGCGAACTCACGGCCGTTGAGCTGTTCGATCACGGCGTCCGCCAGCTTCTCGTCGTCGACGTTGGCGAAGCCGAAGCCACGGCCGCCGCCGGTTTCACGGTCCTGAACCGCCTTGAAGCGCACGCCCTCACCCACCGAGGCGAACAGGGCCTCAAGCTCCTTGTTGTCGAAGCTCTGGGGCAGGTTGCCTACGTACAGACGAACGCTCATGGGATCGGAGAGGAATGGAAAGAGGGTGGTGCTGGCCGGTCGGGGTCAGGGATGGACGCGGCGAGCCGATGTCCCGACTTCCGTGTGCAACGTGCTGTGAGCTAAGTGCTGTGTGCAGCGTGCCTGCTGAACGCGATCGACGCGTGTCGAAATTCGCGATTGCTGATGCCCTAACTGGCGCTTGATCAGGTCGTTGAAAACGCCTTTGCCAGGTTAGTTAATCACAGAGGCTGGCATTGTCGGAGCCGGATGCCTGAGAGTCCAGCCAGGTACGGGCGGCCTCCAGGCAGGCCTCACGGCCGCTCAGGCGCCCGAAGGCCTGCTCCAGCATCAGGTGGTCGAGCAGGTGCCCCAGTCGCGGCGAGGGCTGGAGCTGCAGGGCCTGCTGCAGGCTGCCGCCGTCGATGGCGGGGCGGGGATGAAACAGCGGGTCGTTGGGGCGGCGCCAGCGCTCCAGCCAGGGCCTGGCCTGGGAGGGGTGCCAGCTCAGCAGCAGGGCGGCCAGATCCTCGTCCAGTTGGCGATGCAGGTGCAGCCGCTCGTGTTCCGGCAGGGCCGCGGCCGTCTGCGTCGCCGTGGCAGCGGGCCCCAGCAGCCGGCGCCAGTGCCGCAGCCGTTCCACCCGCTGCTGCAACCGCCGGCTGCTGCGCAACCGCTGCAGGGCGGCGCCATCGAGAACGGCCGCCAACCGGGCCAGGGGCAGAGCCATCTCGGTTTCTGCAGCGGTGAGCCCCAGGTCCTGCGCCTGGGCTGGCGAGAGGCTCTGCAGCAGGGCCAGGGCCTCCTGGGCATCGGCCGCAGGGCTGTCCGCCGAGAGCCAGGGGCGCAACAGCCCGGCTCGCAGCACCTGGGCCAGGCCCTCGCCGCCGCTCGGGGCTGCCGCCAGCTTCTCCAGTTCCGACAGCACCCGCTCCCCCGCCGCGCGGTTCAGCGCCTCGCTGTGCCGCTCGATCCACCCCTGGGTGCGCGGCTCCAGCTGGAAGCCCAGCTCGCCCGCCAGGCGCAGGCCGCGCAGCAGCCGCAGCGGGTCGTCGAGCAGGTTGGCCTCGGCCACGGCCACCAGTTCGCCGCGGTTCAGGTGGGCCAGCCCGCCCAGTGGATCCACCAGGCGTTGCGGCGCCGCCAGTGGCAGCGCCATGGCGTTGATCGTGAAGTCGCGCCGCTGCAGGTCCTGCTCCAGGGTGTCCCCGTCCTGGCGGGCCAGATCGATGGTCCAGCCCTGCAGCACCAGCCGGGCGATCGAGCGCTCGGCATCCAGCACCACGGCGCTGCCGCCGTGCTGCCGTCGCAGTTGGCGGCACACCGCCACCGCATCACCCGGCAGCACGACGTCGAGGTCGGGCGCGGGGGGCAGACGGTTGAGCAGGGCATCGCGCACGGCGCCCCCCACCAGCGCCGTGCCCGGCGGGAAGGCCTCGGCTGGCAGCGGCCAGCGCTGGGGGGCCAGCCGCTGCCAGGCAAGCGAGGCCGCAGGCGTCAGAATGGACTCCTCCGCCCCTGCTCCCGGCATGTGCATCTGCGTGGACTGCCGCTGGGTGGACCAGTGCCAGGCCTACCACGCGGTGGAGCGGCAGCACGGTGTGCCTCACCTCTGCCACCAGCCGACCTTCGTGCCGGATCAGCCGCGCATCCACGTGCAGGTGTGTGATCTGGCGGAGGGCCAGGTGGGTGTGGAGTGGGACGTGCGTGCCTGCGGCAGTTTCGCCGTGGATCAGGGCCGCTGGCGGCGCCTCTGCCCGGGGCTGGCGGTGCCCACATGAGTGCCATGGCCCAGGCGGAGGCACCGCTGCTGCTGGCCCTGCACAGTTCCAGTGAGACCCTGGCGGTGGCCATCTGCGGCCTGGCGAGCGCCGGCCAGCCGCAGCGGCTGGATCGAGACGCTGCAACGAGCGCCGCGTTTCCCCTGGGGCGGGGGCTCTCCAACGCTCTGTTCGGCTGCGTGGAGCAGCTGTTGCCGGCCGAGCAGTGGCCGCGCCTGGCCCGGCTGGTGGTGGCCACCGGACCCGGCGGGTTCACCGGCACACGGCTCACGGTGGTGCTGGCCCGCACCCTGGCCCAGCAGCTGGCGATCCCCCTCCACGGCTTCAGCAGTTTTCTGCTGATGGCCCGCCGGCTGCAGGCCCCCGGCGCACCGATGCAGAGTGTGGAGCGCTTCTGGCTGCAGCAGCCGCTGCCGCGCCGCGGCAGCGTGGCCGGTTGCTACGGCCCGGTGGCCCGGGCGTTCGGTGGCATCGCTGAACTGGAGCTGCCGCGGCTCTGGCGTCCAGATGAGCCCCTGCCCTGGCCGGCAGAGCCGGTTCTCGAGGCGGCCGTGGATCCCCTGGCGGACGTGCATCAGCTGCTGGAGCTGGGCTGCCTGGCCCAGGCGGATGGGCTGGCGGGCCCCTGGCAGCCGGTGCTGCCGCTCTATCCCACCAGCCCGGTGGAGGGGCTGTGAGGGCGTCGCGCTCCCGCAGTCGGCCGATGCGCGGCCTGCCATCCCCGCGGAACGCGCCGGAGCAGGCCGCGCCCGCGCCAGGTCGGGCGCGGCGCCAGAGGACGCGCCGGCAGCCCGGTGGTCGCCGCCGTTCCGGGCGCCTGTTGCTGGTTCTGGCGGCGGCGGCGGGGCTGTTGTGGCTGTCCCGCGGGGCCTGGTGGCCCAGCCAGCCGCCGCCGCAGCTGATCCTGGTGCTGGGAGGCGATGCCGACCGCGAACGGGTGGCGGCCGATCTCTCGCGCCGCGACGGTCTGCCGGTGCTGGTGAGCAGTGGCAGCAACCCCGAATACGCCGAGCGGCTGTTCCAGCAGCAGGGGCTGGATCACCACCGCTTCCAGCTGGATTACCGCGCCACCGACACCCTCAGCAATTTCACCTCGGTGGTGGATGAGCTCAAACGCGCCAAGGTGCGCCATGTGCTGCTGGTCACCAGCAGCGATCACATGAACCGTGCCCTGCTGGTGGGCCGCCTGGTGGCCGGCAGCCGCGGGATTGCCCTCACACCGGTGGCTGTGCCCTGCGGTGCGCTCTGCAGTCCCGAGGGGCGGCGCAAAGTGTGGGGCGATGGCCTGCGGGCAGCCCTGTGGGTGCTCACGGGCCGCGATCTCAGGGCCTGGGCGGCAGAGCGGCTGGCGCCGCTGCTGGAGGCAGTGCCGTCGCGCTGATCAGGCCCTGATCCAGCAGGGCATTGATCTGTGCCTGGCAGGCGGCCGTGGCGGCGTCGAGATCGGCGCGCCTGCGGGAGGCCGGCGGCGGAATCGGCGTGCCGATGCGGATGTGCACGGGCACCAGGCGGGCCCGGCGCGAGCCGGTACCCCAGGCGCGATAGCTGTTGATGATCGCCACCGGCAGCAGGGGCACCCCGGCGCGGGCCGCCAGCAGGGCCGCCCCCGGCTGGGGATTGTTGACGCGGCCGTCGCTCTGGCGGGTGCCGTCGATGAACACACCGGTGGCCCAGCCCTGATCCAGGCGGTCGGTGGCGGTGCGGATCGCTTCGCGGTCGCTGGCACCGCGGGCCACCGGGTAGGCACCGCAGGCGCGGATGATCGGCCCCAGCAGCGGCACCTTGAACAGCTCGGCCTTGGCCATGAACGCCACCGGTCGGCCCAGGGCATGGCCCAGCAAGGGGGGATCGAGGTGGGAGCCGTGGTTGGCCACCACCACCAGCGCCCCCTCCATCGGCACGTTGGTGTTGCCGGCGGTGCGGCCACGGAACAACAGCCGATACACCGGGAACACCAGCAGATAGCTCACCAGCCGGTAGGTGAGGCTCGGTTTCGGCGTGCGCAGCAGGGCGGGCGGTTCGGCGGGTTTGCGGCGTCGGCGCAGCACCCGTTTCACCGCATTCACGGAACGGCTGCCGGGGCGCGCGCTGGCGCCGTTGCCGCTGTCGCTGGTGCTGTCGCTCACAGGCCCAGGTCCGCAGCGCCGGCGATCTGGGCGGTGCTGATGCCCTCGCAGCTGCGCTTGATCAGGCCGCTGAGCACGTTGCCCGGACCGATCTCCACGGCGGTGGCCACGCCATCGGCCGTGAACCGCTCCATGGTTTCGCGCCAGCGCACGCCGGTGGTCATCTGGCTGCGCAGGCGGGCCTTGAGGGCCGCACCGCTGGTTTCCGGGGTGGGGTCGGTGTTGCTCAGCACCGGGATCTGAGCATCGGCGAAGGGCACCGCCTCCAGGGCGGCGGCGAAGGCCTCGGCCGCGCTGGCCATGAACGGCGAGTGGAAGGCACCGCTCACCGCCAGGGGGATGGCGCGCTTGCACTGGAGCTGGCCACTCACGCTGGCCACCGCCTCAGGTGTGCCGGAGAGCACCACCTGGGCGCTGCTGTTGTCGTTGGCGATCACCACCCCCTTGGTGGCACCCACCAGCTGCTCCAGCGCGTCGCGATCGAAGCCCATCACGGCGGTCATGGCGCCGCCACCGGCCGCGGCCATCAACTCGCTGCGGGTTTTCATCAGCTGCAGCCCGGTGCTGGCGTCAAACACACCGGCGGCGTAGAGAGCCACCAGCTCGCCCAGGCTGTGGCCGGCCACCCGATCGGCGCTGCGCCCCTGGGCCTTCAGCCCATCCACCAGCAGGCTCTCGAGCACGAACAGCGCCGGTTGGGTGTTGCGGGTGTCGTTGAGATCGCTCAGCTCCCCCTCGGCTTCACCGGCGCAGATGGCCAGCAGATCGCGCCCCAGCAGCTCGGAGGCGGCGGCGAAGCGCTCGCGGGCGCCGGGCAGCTCCAGGGCGGCAGCGGCCATGCCCACCTTCTGCGATCCCTGTCCGGGGAAGACCCAGGCGATAGCCATGCCGGCCGCACGCACACATTGGGGTGGAGATTAGGCGGCGGCCCTGGCTGGCCCTGGTTGGCCAGGGGTTCAGCCGCGGGGGCCGGCCCAGCGCAGCAGCGCGCCGCCCCAGCTCAGGCCGGCACCGAAGCCGCTGCTGGCGATGAGGTGGCCCGGTTGGATGCGGCCATCCTTCACCGCCTCATCGAGCATCAGCGGAATCGTGGCGGCGGAGGTGTTGCCGTAGCTGGCCAGGTTGCTGAGCACCCGCTCATGGGGGATGGCAAAGCGATCGGCCACCGCATCGAGGATGCGCTGGTTGGCCTGGTGCAGCAGCAGCCAATCCAGCTGGCTGGCCTCGGTGCCGGTGCCCTCCAGCAGCTCCTTGAGCACGGCCGGCACCTCGCGCACGGCGAACTTGTACACCTCCTGGCCGTTCATCCGCAGCGGCGCGAAACCGCCCCGCTGGGCGCTCACACCCGCCAGCACGCTGTGCTGGTCGTCGGTCTGGGCCAGGGTGAGGCAGCCGTTGCGGCTGCCATCGGAGCGCATGCGGAAGCCCAGCAGCCCGTCGGCGTCGGCGGGGCAGGCTTCCACCGCCACGGCGGCGGCGGCGTCGCCGAACAGCACGCAGGTGGTGCGGTCGTCCCAGTCCACCCAGCGGCTGAGCTGGTCCGCGCCGATCACCAGGGCCCGGCGCATGGCGCCGCTGCGCAGGTACTGGCCGGCGGTGATCAGGGCGAACAGAAAGCCGCTGCAGGCGGCGGTGAGATCGAAGGCCACGGCGTTGCGGGCCCCCAGGGCCCCCTGCACCCGCGGAGCCGTGCCGAACAGGTCGTCCGGGCTGGAGGTGGCCATCAGGATCAGATCGAGATCCTCCGCCTGCCAGCCGGCATGGTCGAGGGCTGCTTGCGCCGCCCGGGTGGCGATCAGCGTGAGCGGTTCATCGGCTGCGCAGATGCGCCGGGCTGCGATGCCGGTGCGGGTGCGGATCCATTCGTCGCTGGTCTCGACCCGCTCACTCAGCTGCTGGTTGCTCACGCTGGCGGCCGGCACGGCACTGCCGCAGCCCACGAGGGCCATTCCATGCCCGCCCAACTGGCCCAGCACCACGGGATCAGCCCTCAGGTGGGGTCAGTCAACCACAGGCAACGGCAGAGCCCGTGCCCTCGCTGAGGCGGTGCAGGTCGTCCATCACACCATGGCTGGCGGCGGAATGGGCCAGCCGCAGGGCGCTCACCACCGAGAGGGCCTTGCTGCTGCCATGGCCGATCACGCACACCCCATCCACCCCCAGCAACAGGGCGCCGCCGTGCTCGGCGTGGTCGAGCCGCTTCTTGATGCGCCGCAGGTTGCTGATCAGGAAGGCGGAGCCCACCTTGCCGCGGCGACCGCGGGGCAGTTCCGCCTTGAGCACATCCAGCAGAACCCCCCCCACTGCCTCCAGGAACTTGAGCAGCACGTTGCCGGTGAAGCCGTCGCACACCACCACATCGAAGGCGCCGGAGAGCACGTCGCGGCCCTCGCAGTTGCCGGCGAAGCGGAAGCGCGTTTCCTCGGCCATCAGCGGGTAGGTCCTGAGGGCCAGGTCGTTGCCCTTGCACTCCTCCTCACCGATGTTCAGCAGACCGATGCGCGGCTCACGCACCTGCAGCACGTCGCGGCTGTAGATGTTGCCCAGCAGCGCCCATTGGTGCAGATAGGCGGGCTTGCTGTCCATATTGGCGCCCACATCCAGCACCAGCACCTGCTGTTCCGGGTGCTTGGTGGGGAACAGGGCGCCGATGGCCGGCCGGTCGATGCCCTTGAGGCGCCCCAGCCGGAAGATCGCCGAGGCCATCACGGCACCGGAGTTGCCGGCGGAGTAGATGGCGGTGGCCTCCCCGGCCTTCACCAGGTCCATGGCCATGTTGATGCTGGCGTCACGCTTCTTGCGCCCCACCGTGGCCTCTTCGTCCATGCCCACCGAGGGGCCGCTGGGCACCAGCTGCAGCAGACCGGCCCGCTGGGCCTCGGCCAGCTCCTCGGCCAGGCCCAGCTCCGCCACGGCGGCTGCCACGATCTCCGCTTCGGCCACGAACTTCACCCGCACCGGCAGCAGCTGCACCGCCCGCAGGCAGCCTTCGAGGATCGGGCCCGGGGCGTGGTCGCCCCCCATGCCATCCACGGCCACCCAGAGGCGGTCGGCATCGCGGATCGGTTCCCCCTCCTGGCCGCCCGCCCCCTGCTGCAGGCGGCGCAGCGGATCGAACACCAGGGGCTGGAGCACCGAGCTGTTGGCCACGCTGGCGGCGGCGCTGGCGGCGGCCCCGGCCACCCCGGCGGCGCTGCCCGCCACCGAGCCGGCCATGGATCCCGCCGTGCTCACCACCGAACCGGCCACGCTGCCGGCGGCCGAGGCC
>JBJTHL010000231.1:0-35596 GCA_046094445.1 Vulcanococcus sp. | reverse complement strand
CGGAGCGCATCACCCCCGAACTTCTGGAGATGGCTCTGAAACTCAAGGCCGCAGGTCTGGGCTGACGTGCCCGAGAGCCACTGCTCAGAGCTCCGCCCCCGCAACCCCTTCACCAGCAGCAGGAGCAAGCGCAGCGGCATGCCCTTGCCGCGTTTGAGCAAGGCGCCTGGCTGGAGGAGCTTGAGTTGCTCCAACTCGGTCAGGCTCTCCGGCGTGCCGCCCGTCAGCGCGGCGGCTACGACAGCGAGACGTTCGACTTGATGATCACCATCGCCGATGTCCTCGAGGCCGACCACGGCTGGACATCGCAGCAGTCCGAGGCCTGGCTGACGCGCATTGGGGTGTGGGAGGCGGAGCTCTGATCAGTGGCTCTCGGGCAACTCAGCCCAGACCTGCGGCCTTGAGCTTCAGGGCCATCTCCAGCAGTTCGGGTGTGATGCCCTCCGGAAGAAGGCCGTCGGGCGGTACAACCGCCTGACTCCGGCTGCTGGCTCCACCGCGTCGTCGCTGCAGGGACTCCTTGCGTCGGCTGGAGCTCAGCCAGCGGAGGTAGATGCGGCGGTGCACATCCAGACCGTGCCCCATCCAGCAGGCCATGTCGTCATCGAAGGCCGAGGACGTTTCGGCGGATGTGGCACAGCGAATGGCGTAGGCATGGCGGAGGTCATACGGTCTGACCCAATCCATGCCCTCGCCATCGGCCACCGGTGCCCAGAGCTTCTGCAGGCCCCTGGCTTGGAACTCCTTGTAGAGGGAATTGGAGACAGCGGAATTGTTCACTGCGATTTCAACTCCGGAGATCTGGGCAAAACGCACGGTCCAGCGCGCATTCAGCCGGCCGTGGAAGCGGTCCCAGTTGTTGCGCAGGCGGTACCGCTCGACCCAGGCCTCAGGGACGGCTGGGGCGAAGTGCTCCCCCGTCTTGGTCTTCATGTCCCCTGGGATGGAGATCCAGCCCTGGTCATCGATGCCCTCCGCGTGCCACAACTCATGCGGCCGGAGGCCGTAGGTGGCAATGCAGGCGAAGGTCCACTGGTGGAAGGGCTCAAGCCGATCCAGCCAGTGTTGTAGATCCTCGTCAGATGGGATGACCCGCACTCGCATCGAGGAGGCCTTGCGGATCTTCTCGGCCGCACCGCGGGGCCTCAGCCCCCTCAGGTGCTGGAGCTCGACCGTCAGGTCGAGCAACCCGCTGCGGTGGACCTGCGAGAGGGTCTCGATCCTGCGGTTAAAGCTCTTCAGTTGCAGGCGCGGGTCAAGCTCCAGGGCCCACGCCTTCAGGCGTGCAGCCTCCACTGGCCCGCGGAGCACGGCGATCCGCTTCTGCAGGTCGTTAATGGCGTGCACACGGCTGCTCTCCTTGCAGATCCGGTGCTTGATATCGGCAATACAGCCCTCGGCCAGGCTCGCCCAGGTCCACTGTTCCTGGGCTGAGACCTCGGGATCCGGCTGCGGCCAGCGTCCCTGGCGATGGCCCTGAATGCAGAGGTCCCGAGCCTCCTCGATGTCGTCACGGTTGATCCAGCACCGGGGTTTCAGGGAGAACTCATTGAGCTTGCGGCCCGCATCCATCTCACGCACGTAGATGAACGGGCTGCCGGCATGGCGCCTCAGCCTGAAACGCGACCGGCGCACCCTCAGCTCATGGACGCACTGCTCCCAATACGGAGGCGGTCGCATGGCGATCTCGGTCATGGGACGGAAGCGCGTCAGACGCCCCTGAGTGTTCCCCAAAAACGTGCTGAGTACTCAGCACGTTTGGGCTACAAGCTGCGCCAACGTGTCCCAAGCGGAGCGGAGTGGTCTCAGCTGGGGAATCCTGAAAACCCAGTCCCTGACAGCAAAAAGCCCCACCGAGGCAGGGCTTGAGCCAATGGCTCGGGGGAGACTTGAACTCCCGACCTTGGGGTTATGAATCCCACGCTCTAACCAGCTGAGCTACCGAGCCGCGGTGAGGTCAGTGTAGACGATGGTCGGCTCAGACCCCTGTGATGCCGGTGGATCAGGCCCGTGCCGGCAGGAACTCCAGGGGGTTGGCGGCGCCGCGGCCAGCGGGCAGGATCTCGAAGTGCAGGTGCGGACCGGTGCTGCGGCCGGTGCTGCCCATCAGAGAGATCACGGAGCCCTGGGGCACCATCTGGCCGGGCTGCACCAGGATGCGGCTGTTGTGGGCATAACGGCTCATGGAGCCGTCGTCGTGACGAATCTCCACCAGGTAGCCGTAGCCGCCATCGTTCCAGCCGGCGGACAAGACCTGCCCGCCCTTGGCGGCCAGGATCGGAGTGCCCACGTTGTTGGCGATGTCGATGCCCTTGTGCATCCGCCCCCAACGCCAGCCGTAACCAGAGGAGAACATCCCCTTGGTGGGCCAGATCCAGCCCTGATCGCCGTAGGGGTTGAAGGGATTGGGGTTGGTGCTATCGCCGAAGCTGGGTTGATCGGGCCAGCTGAGACCGCCGGAGGCGGAGGGTGCCAGGCCGAGAATCAGACGGCTGCGGCCCGGAGTGGAGCGAGCCACCTGGATCTGGGTGCCCACAACGAGCCGGGCAGCTTCCAGGCCCGGATTGAGGCTCAGCAGATCCTTGATGGTGACGTTGTAGCGCTCGGCAATCTTGGCCAGGGTGTCGCCGAAGCGGACACGGGGGGGTTCCGGTGGGGGCGGCGGGCTGTCGAGCGGTGGGGTGCGGCGCAGCTCGCTGGTGTCGAGGGAGGCCAGCTGCTTGGCCTGACGGCTGCTCTGGCTGGGGAGCACCAGCCAGTCGCCGCTTTGGAAGTGGTGGTCCTCATCCACATCGTTGAGCCGGGCCAGGCGTGTTTCGTCCTGGCTGAGGGCCTTGGCCAACTCCTCGATGGTCACGCTGGCGCGCACCTTCACCCACAGCCGATCCGCGGTATTGGGCAGGGCCGCCATCAGCATGTCGGCTGCGGCGCCGCTGGGGCCTTCCAGATCGCCGCCCACCAGCACGGCAGGGCGTGAATCGGCCAGGGAGGGAACCACCACGCTGCCGGCGGCCCCAAGGCACGCGGTACTGGCAATGGTGGTGATCAGAAAGTGGACAGGCTTCATGCAGTTCTGGCCCAAAGGTCAAGTCCCGGCAGAGAAGCCAACATCTGCGGGTTTGCGCGAGAGTAACGGCCCGAACCATCGGCTGCAAGTGCCCGTGGTCACTCTTTCGGTTGACCAGTGTTTAATCCCGCACCAGCGCAAGCGGTCTCAGGCCAGTGGCTCGGCTGTCTCCAGCTGACGCAGGGCTTCGAACAGAACCACGCCCACGGCCGTGGCCAGGTTCAGGCTGCGAACGCCACCCCCCTGGTCCAGTGCGCCGGCCATCGGGATGGTGAGGCTGGCGTCGCAATCGGCCAGCACCTCCGCTGGCAGGCCACTGCTTTCACGGCCGAACAACAGCCAGTCGTCGTGCCGATAGGGCATGCGGTGGTAGGGGTCTGCTGCATGGCGGCTCAGGCCCAGCAGGCGGCCGCCGCGCTCAAGCTGGACGTTGCGGAACTGGGCCCAGTCGCCATGGCGGTGCAACTGCACCCAGGGCCAGTAGTCGAGGCCAGCGCGCCGCAGGGTGCGGTCGTCGATCGTGAACCCCAGCGGCTCGATCAGGTGCAGTTCGCTGCAGGTGGCCGCGCAGCTGCGGGCCACATTGCCGGTGTTCGGCGGGATCTCCGGCTGGAACAACACCACCCTGGGCATCTCAGGTCTCCGGCACCGACACCGCCAGGGCATGCAGGTTGAGGGCGCGGCCGGCCACCACCAGCCAGCTGTCCTGGCTTTGGGCCATCAGCCGCTGATTCAGCTCCCCGAGCCGGTCGCGGAAGCGGTTGCCGATCGCCGTGGGCGGCACCACCCCCAGCCCCACCTCCTCACACACCAGCAGGATCGGGGCCCTGTGGCGTGCCAGAGCCGCCAGCAGCTCCTGCTGCAGGTGCTGCCAGCGCGCGGGGTCGGCATCGAGGTGATGGGCCAGCCAGGTGCCGAGGGCATCGATCAGCAGCAGGTGGTCACCCTGTGGATCGCCGGGCCGCTGCAGCTCCTGCAGCGCCTCGCTGAGGCCACCCTCCACCTCGAGGCAGCCCCAGCTGCTGGGGCGGCGCTGGCGATGGCGATCCAGGCGTTCGCACCAGGAGGGATCCTCGGGCCGCAGGGCTGCCGTGGCCACGTATAAAACGGGCCTGCCACTGCTAGCTGCCAGGTGCTCGGCCCAGCGGCTTTTGCCGCTGCGGCTGCCGCCGCAGACGAGCACCAGCCCCTCAACCGCCACCGTTCATGTTGCGCAGGGTTGCCACCGAGGAGGGCGAGACGCGGTTGAGATAGCGGAAGATCCAGTACTTGAAGATCGTGGCCAGCACCACCGGGAAGGTGGCGATGAACAACATGATGAAGTTCTCCTCAGCCGGCAGACCCAGGTGATGGGCGACGCCGTCGAGCAGCACGGTCCAGCCTTCAGGGCTGTGGAAGCCCACGAAAATGTCGGTGAACAGGATGATCGCGAAGGCCTTGGCGCTGTCGCTTAGGCCATACACCACCTCATCCAGGAAGCCGCGCAGCACCTGGAGATCGCGGCGACCGAACACACACACCAGCGTGAACCCCACCAGGGCCGCCAGGTCGGCCAGGATGTTCTTGCTGGCCTCCAGCCCTTCACCATCCACCTCCGACTTCAGCTCGGCAGCCCGCTCCGCCAGTGAGGCGTGCAGCTGCTCACGGCTGGGGGGCTCGCGGCCATCCAGCAGGGCCTGAAACTCCAGCTCCTCCTGATACAGCCGCAGCTTGTTGACCGCCTTCTCCTGCAGATGGGGCTTCGGGTAGTTGAGGAAGGCCACCTCCGGTGCAAAACGATCCACCACCGGTGAGATCAGCACCGTGCGGCTCACCTGCTGCACCACCAGAGGCACCAGCACCAACAGCAGCAAGATCCGCAGCGATACCAGGGTGGAATCGCGCCGCCGCCGGAAACCGGCCACCACGGTGGCCTCCGCATCCGGATCCAGCTGGCGGCGGACGCCGTCGAACACCCCCATCAGACTGCGGGGGAGCAGGTCTGGCGAGCGCGAGATGCTCGGCAGACTGCCGCCCCCATAGCGCGACACCACCGTTTCGATCAGCTGCAGCTGGCGCAGCTCCTGGCTGTCAAGACTGGAGCGGATTTTCTCCAGTTCGCTCAGGGCTGCACGGCACACCTGGAGGGCCGCTCGGAAGCGGCGGATCATCTGGGCCTGTGCCTGGCGCGGGATGCTCAGCTCGAGCTCGGGGCGCACCGGTCGGTCGTTGTAATACTCCAGCTCCAGGCTCTGGATCAGCAGCGCCGACTCATAGGCGCGTTCCAGCTCGAGGCTGATCTCACTTGTGCGGGCTTTCTCAAAGCTGCCCATCCAGTCGGTCAACCCCATGGCCGCTTCAGCGGGAGAAGACCCACCAGGTGATCATGGGTACCAGTGTGCCAACCACGAGCAACACCACCACCCAGAGGAAGGCATTGCTGGCTTGCGTTTCCTCACGGGTGGGCACGTTGGTTTCGATCGGCAGCCGCTCCTCCAGCTGGGGCGGGCCAGGATCGTCGCCCCCCTGCAGCACCACGCCCAGCCGATCCAGGGCATCGAGGCCGGCTTGGCGGTAGCGGGCCCCCTCACGCAGGGGCAAACCCATGGTGCTGATGGCCGTGCTGGAGAGCAGGCTGGCGGGCAGCTGATCCAGCAGGTCCGGCGAGGCCACCACCGCGGCGCTGTTGTTCTGGGATTCGATCAGCAACAGCAGCTGGGGCTCATCGCTCCCCACCGCGCTCCAGCGGTCGATCAGCTGTTGGCCCAGGGCGTCGAGGCTGAGGCCGTAGTCGAGGCGGCGCAGCGTCACCAGCCTGGCGTCCACGTGATCGCTGGTGAGCGCCTCCAGGCGCTTCTCCAGATCGGCACTGGCGGCACGGCTGAGCAGATCGGCTTCGTCGATCACGCGGCTGGCCGGCAGGGTCGCCGGAAAATCCTGCACGCCCGTGGCCAGCGCCGCCGGTGGCAGCGCCAGGGGCAGCAACAACAGAACGGCCGTGACGGCGGCCCATAGGCCGCGGAAAGAACGCAGCAGCACCGGTGCGGATCAAAACGTCTGAGGCCAGTCTGCCTTCAGCTGGCGAGGCTGTCGCGATTGAGCACCCTGATCACCTCGCGGATCGTGGCTGCCCGCTCCGTTGTGATCGCCAGCTGCTGGGCCAGGGTGTCGAGAAAGCCCTGTTCCACACTGGATTCCACATGGTCGGCCTGGGTGAGCTGGGCGGCGAGGGCCAGGGCCGTTTCCCGCTGATCATCCGTGAGCAGTGGCGCCGCCTGGCTTGCCAGCTCCTCCCAGCCCTGCTCCCGCAACAGCCGCAGCAGCCGATCCAGCAGGGCGATCATCGCCTCAGGCCCGGCATCGCGGTACGGGCGGCGGTACTCCAGTTGCTGACGCAGCTCCCGCGCCTCCAGGCTGGCCAGCTCGCCATCGCAGGCGACGGCGGCCAGGGCGATGGCGGCGAAGGCTTCTGCCGCATCGGCAAGGGGTTGGCTGGCCATGGCGCACCGCGCTGCAGCGCCCATTTCAGCGTTCTGCCCAGCGGATGTCACGCCTGTGACAGGGTGTGCGCAGACCGCTCCTGCCCATGGGCCTCGCCGCTCGTCTCTGCCTGGCCGCCGGTGTGCTCGGCCTGCTGCTGTGCGTGCTCAACCAGCTCACGGCCCAGGAGCTCAGCCCCGCCCTGGAGCGGGCCGACGTGCTGGCCAGCCTTCTGGCGGTGGGCTTGATGCTGGTGGCGATCCTCTGGACCCGAGCCGTGCCGCTGGCTCCGGAGCGGGTGGCCTTGGAGGGCCAGCAGGGACTGGAACTGGCGGCCGAGCTGCCAGAGGCCCTGCGCCAGGAGCTGGGCTGGGGCAGCCAGATGTTGCTCACCGCCACCCCGGCCGCCAGCCTGTTGTTGCACTGGCGCGGGCAGACCCTGCTGCGCCGCGGTGTGCTGGCGGACGCCCCCTTCAGCCCTGGGGCGATCTGTGAGCGGGCCTGCAACACCGGCCGGGCGGTTTCGCTGGTGAACCTGGCGCTGTACCCCGGCCGTGTGGAGTTCCGCGGGCTGCCGGATGCCATCCCATCGGTGGTGGTGCAGCCGATCGGTGCGGAGGGCGTCCTCCTGCTGGCGGGCTGGTCGCCCCGCTGCTTCAGCCGCAGCGATGAGGCCTGGCTGGCGGGTTGGTGCCAGCGGCTCAGAACGTCACTGGAGGCGTTGCCGCTGCCTGCGGGCGCTGGGCAGTCCCCGGCGGCAACACCACCTGCGATTGCACCCGCCCCCCCGGCGCGGTGAACACGGCCTCGCCGTTGGCACCGATGGTGCCCTTGAGCACGCTGGCCCGGGTGATCTGCGGGTAGGCCTTGCGCCGCAGTTCCACCTCGCCGTCGGCCTGGAAGCGTCCGCTGGGCCAGTGCCAGAGGCAGCGCTGCGCCAGCAGCAGCTCGCCGGGTTGCTGCAGCCTGCAGCCGTGCGGCACCTGCACGGTGCTGGCCACCAGATCGATGCGCAGCGCATCGCCCCGACCGCTCAGCTGGCGCATCGCCCCGCGGAACGGTTGATCGCTGGCCAGCCATTGGTCGTTGATGGCCCAGCGGGTCTGGGCGGCATCCAGCCAGCCGTTGCCGTCACGGTTACGCAGCCGCACCGGTGCCAGCAGATCCACCAGCCCCTGCCGCAGGTTGCCCCGCAGGCCTGTGGCCGTGAGCCGCAGATCCGCCACCGGGCCCGCTGTGCTCCAACGCTGACCCAGAACAGCACCGGGGGCCAGCAGAGCCCCCTGCTCCGGCCGCCAATCGATGCTGGCGGTGCTCACCCGCAGGGGCGCCGGCGGTCTGGATGCGGTGGGTGTGGCCGCCGGCGCCTGCCATTGCTCCAGCACGGCACCGCCGCGCAACTCCAGGCGGTCGGCGGCCAACAGATAGCGGGCGGTCTTGGCACTCACGCGGCTACGCCGGTCTGTTGCCACGGGCCGGCGATCGATCTCCATCAGGTTCTGGTGGGGTAGCCAGCTGGCGCGATCGCCGCTGATGCGCACCGGGTTGGCCCCCAGCAGGGTGATGCGCACCGAGCCCTTGAGCTCCAGCCGGCGACCGTCGTCGATCACCTGCGCCGTGGCGGCGCTCACCTGGATGTGGGGGGTGCCGCCGCGGTAGACCGTGCCGCGCAGCTGGCGCGCCAGGGCAGCTTTGCTGGTGAGGTCGTAGCGGGCCTCGGGGCTCGTGATCTCCCAGGCGGGCTGGCCATTGGCGTTCTGCTGGCGCAGGTTGAGCGAGCGGAACACAAACGGCTCGGGTGGCTGCGGCTTGCGAGGCTGGCTCACGCAGCCAGCGAGGCCCGCCACCAGCAGCACGCCGGCCAGGGCCCATGGTGCGGGGCGGTGGCTCACAGCGGGCTGTCCAGCTCCAACCGAGCCATCACGGGGGAGGGCTCAGGCAGGGGCGCACCGGCGTGCAGCCCTCCCCAGTTGAGCTGTTGCGGCCAGCCGACCCCGGCCTCGCCCTGGCCCAGCTGGCTGAGCATGCGCTGGGAGAGATCCGGCAGCAGCGGTGCCAGCAGCAGGGCCACGATCCGCGCCGTCTCCAGCACCGCATAGAGGTCAGCACCCACCTGATCGCGGCTTCCCTCCTGCTTCATCCGGCTCCAGGGCGCCTGTTCATTGAGGAAGCCATTGGCGCTGATCGCCAGCTGCAGGGCGGCCTCGGCGGCGCTGCGGAAATCCAGTTGCTCAAGGCTGTTGAGCACGGTGCCGCTGGCGCTGGCACTGGCCAGGGCCAGGGGGTGATCGCTGCCGCTGGCAGGGCCCGCAGGTGGCACCGCTTCGGCAAACCATTTGCGCGCCATGGTGCTGGTGCGGTTGAGCAGGTTGCCGATCGTGTTGGCCAGATCGTTGTTCACCAGATCGCTGAAGCGCTGCTGTTGGAAATCGCCGTCGTCGCCGAAGGGAATGTCGCGCAGCAGATACCAGCGCACCGCATCACGGCCGCAGCGTTCCAGCAAGGCGGCTGGATCGAGCACGTTGCCGAGCGACTTGCCCATCTTCTGGCCTTCCCGGGTCAGGAAGCCATGGCCGAACACTTTCTCGGGCAGGGGCAACCCGGCCGAGAGCAGCATCGCCGGCCAGTACACGGCATGAAAGCGCAGGATGTCCTTGCCGATCACATGCACCGAGGCCGGCCAGCCACGGGCCAGGGCGGTCTCCAGATCCGGGGCGTCACCCTCGGCCAGCAGGGCCGTGATGTAGCCCAACAGCGCATCGAACCACACATAGAAGGTGTGCCCCTCATGGCCGGGCACCGGGATGCCCCAGGGCAGGTTCACCCGCGAGATCGAGAAGTCGCGCAGGCCCTGCTTCACGAAGTTCTCCACCTCGTTGCGGCGACTGGCCGGCTGAATGAAGCCAGGCCGGGTGATCAGCTGCTCGATCTGCTCCTGGTAGCGGGAGAGGCGGAAGAACAGGTTCAGCTCATCACGCCACTCCAGGGGCCGTCGGTGGATCGGGCATTCCGGATCCTGGGCTTCGTGCGGATCGTCCTTGAATTCCTCGCAGGCCACGCAATACCAGCCCTGCTGGCGCCCTTCCACGATGTCGCCATTGGCCTCCACCCGTGCAAAGAACTGCTCCACGATCCGGTGGTGGCGCGGATCGGTGGTGCGGATCAGCCGGTCGTGGCTGATCTGCCAGCGCTCCCACAGCTCGCGGTACTGCTGACTCACGGCATCGCAGTGGGCCTGGGGACTCAGCCCGGCCGCCTCAGCGGTGCGTTGAATCTTCTGGCCGTGTTCATCGCAGCCGGTGATGAACAGCACCTCCTCCCCCTTGAGGCGCCAGAACCGGGCCAGGGCATCGCAGGCCAGGGTGGTGTAAGCACTACCCAGGTGTGGCCTGTCGTTGACGTAATAAAGCGGGGTGGTGAGGGTCTTGGTCATCGGCCGGATCCTACGGAGCAAGCCCCGGCTGCACACCCTTCTGCACACGCTCCGCCTGCGATGCCAGGCTTTGGGCACTCCGGCGGCCGCCTGCGATGACCCTGCACAGCCAAGCCGTGGAGGTGCTGGTGTGGGGTGGCGGCAGCGGTGGCGCAGCGGCGGCGCTGCAGGCCGCCCGCGGAGGTGCCTCCACCCTGCTGCTCACACCCGGCGCCTGGCTGGGGGGCATGGTGAGCAGTGCCGGGGTGTGCTGCCCCGATGGCAACGAGCTCAGCCCCTGGCAGACCGGCCTCTGGGGCGCCTTTCTGCGGGAGCTGGCCCGGCGCGAACCGCAGGGGCTCGATCACAACTGGGTGAGCTGCTTCGGCTATCGGCCCGCCACCGCTGAGGCGATCCTGCGCGACTGGTGCCGCCAGGCCCCCCAGCTGCGCTGGTGGCCCAATGTGCAGTTGCTGGCGATTGAGCGCCAGGGCCGTCGCATCACGGCCGTTGAACTGCAGCGCGGCCCGGAGCGCTGGCTGCTGCAGCCGCAGCTACTGATCGATGGCAGTGATTGCGGCGACACGTTCCCGCTCGCGGACGTGCCCCACCGCCTCGGCTGGGAGGCGCGGGAGCTGTGGGATGAACCCAGCGCCCCGCCCCAGGCGGATCTGCGGGGTGATCCCTTCTTTGCCGCCCAGCCGCTGCAATCGCCCACCTGGGTGGTGCTGGGCCAGCTGACCCCCGATCAACCGCCGCCGCCCCCCCAGGAGGTCGCCCCCGTACCACCGCCAGCGGTGCAGCTGGCGGAGCCCTTCAGCGATGCGGCTGCGCGCTTCGGCCTGGAGCGCACCCTCAGTTACGGCCGTCTGCCCGGGGGGCTGGTGATGCTCAACTGGCCGCTGCACGGCAACGACTGGCATCACGACCTCGCGGATCTGATCAGCGCCGGGGCGAAGCGGCGCCAGGGGATCGAGCGAGCGATGCAGCAGCACAGCCTGCACTTCGCCGCCGTGCTGCAGGAGGCCAGCGGAGGCCTGTTGCAGCCAGGGGCCTGCTTCCCCGCTGATCCCGCCGATGCTGCCCTGGCGGGCCCCTCGCCCCTGGCCCTGATGCCCTACTGGCGGGAGGGCCGCCGCCTGATCGCCCAGGCCCTGGTGCGCGAGCAGGATCTGCTGCCCCAGGCCGCCGGCGCCAGCATCGCCACCCCCAGCCACGACGCCAGCGGCACGCTCAGTGCCATCGCCGTGGGCAACTACGCCAACGACCACCACTACCCCGGTCCCGACTGGCCCCTGGCACCGAAGAGCTGTCGCTGGGGCGGCCGTTGGAGCGGCACTCCGTTCACCCTGCCCTATGGCGCCCTGGTGAGCGCCGGTGTGGACAACCTGCTGGCGGCCGACAAGGCCACCGGCGTGAGCCACATGGCCAACGGCGCCACCCGCCTGCAGCCGCTGATCCTCAACACCGGCCAGGCCGCCGGCGCGGCGGCGGCCCTCTGCATTCAGCGCGGCTGCCAGCCGGCGGAGCTGCCGGTGCCGCTGCTGCAGCAGGCGTTGATCGCCGATCCCCACGCCCCTGCCGCCGTGGTGCCGTTGTGGGATACCCCCTGGCACCACCCTCAGTGGCGCCAGCGGCAGCAGGCGGTGCTGGAGGATCCCGCCCGTCTGAGCAGCACCGGCAGCCTGCTGGCTGCACCGCCCAACCTCGACCCACGCCAGGCTCCTGCGGAGCCGGGCGAGCGCCTGTGGCAGGGGGAGCTCTGTCCTGATGGCCAGGGTGGCATCAGCCTGCGGCTGGCGGATGGTTCCGGCTGCTGGCCGGTGATCACCCTGGAGCCGGCATTGCACCAGTGGCTGCTGCAGCTGGAGCGCCCCCGCCCGGGCGCCCTGATCGGCTGCGTCAATCCCTGGGGCCCCTGGCTGCGGGTGTCGCGACTGGCGCCCTGACCCTCAGCTGGCCGAGCAGCTCAGGCGCAGCTGATCCCGCAGGGCGTCCACTTGATGCACGCGCAGCAGCAGGGTGTCGCCGGGGTGGACCCCGGCCGGACACTCCGCCGCCAGATCCATGGCCAGGCTCTCGACCCGCACCAGGCCCAACCGATCCTGGGGGCGCAGCCAGCGCAGGAACTGCGCTGGCCACTGGCCGCCGCGCTGGTGTTCAAACCACACCTGCTGCCAGTGCCGCTGATCCTCACGGGCGATGCCGATGCCCTCGCGCACGGCGGCATCAAAGGTCTGCAGCTGCTCCTCCAGCTCCGCTTCACCCATGGGTGTGGCGCCGCTCTGCAGGGCCGCCAGCTGGCGCTGCACCACCAGATCGCCGTACCGCCGGATCGGTGAGGTGGCCTGCACATAGGCCGGCAGCCCCAGGCTGAAATGCGGGGCCGGCCTGCTGCCCATCAGCCCGCGGCTGAGGCAGCGCTTGATCGCCGCAAAGCGCACGGCACCCTCCGGCAGGGCCTCAAGGTCTGCCTGGGGCGGCAGCTCCGCCGGCAGCTGGCTGCGATAGGGCAGGGCCAGGCCGTGCTCCTGGCCCACCGCCGCCACCACAGCACCGGCCAGGATCATGGCCTCGGCCACCAGCTGGCGGGAGGGGCTGGGGTCGCTGATCTCCAGCACGGGTTCCCCGTCGCGGCAGCGGATGCGCCCTTCCGGCAGGTCCATCAGCAGGGCCCCCCGCTGCTGCCGCCAGCGGCGCCGCCGCGCCAGCAGGGCATCGAGATCCGCCAGGTCGGGATCTTCACGGGGGGCCAGATCCACCAGCTCATCGGCATCGCCGTAGCTCAGCCGATAGGCCGGCTTCACCCAGCTGCGGCTGATGCCGCTGGCGGCGATGGCACCCGCGTCATCCAGCTCTGCCCACAGGCTCCAGGCGGCGGTGCGGCGCCCCTGGCGCAAGCTGAAGGGACCCGTCGACAGGCACTCCGGAAACATCGGCAGGATGCCGCCCGCCAGATACAGACTGCTGCCGCGGCGACGGGCCTCCAGGTCGAGCGGAGACCCCACGGCCACCAGGCGGCCCGGATCAGCCACATGGATCCAGATGCGCTGGCGGCCATCCGCCAGGCGTTCGAGGGCCAGGCCGTCGTCGATATCGCGGGTGTCGTCGTCATCGATCGTCACCACGTGCTGCGCGCACAGATCGAGCCGCTGGCCATCGCCGGGTTGGTCGCCGTCGGCCGCCCCCAGCAACCATTCGGCCTCCGCCATGAGCTCCGGGCTGAAGCCGGTGCTCCAGGTGGTGCCCTCCAGCGATTGCAGCCGATGGGCGTCCCATTGCCCGAGGGCGAGCAGCAGATGGCGCAGGTCGCCGCGGTCGCTCCCCAGGTGCAGCGCCGAGAGGCTCTGGCGCAGGGCGGGCTCCAGCTGGTCGAGCTCCAGCCGGCCCCCCGCCAGCCGCTGCAGCTGCCGCAGCCGCTGCTGTTGGTCGTCCGGCAGCGTCTGGAGGGTGACGGGCTGGCGCGCTCGCAGCAGGGCCTGCCAACTGCGCTCGCGCTGCTCCTCCAGCTGCCGGCGCCGTTGCTCGCGCCGCAGGGGCCGCAACTCAGCGGCGCTGCGGGCGCTGATGTCGCCCTGCCGGAGGCGGAACCACACCTGGCCGTTCACCAACTCCATCCAGCAGGCAGCCCGTTGGGCCGGGCCGTCGCTGCCGCACACCAGATCGGCGAAATCAGCCAGGGTCACCGCATCGCCGGATTCCAGCAGCAATAGCCAGGCGGCGCCCCAGGCCCGCCGGGGCGGCCGTGCCGCCGTGAGGACCTCGGCGTTGAGGTGCCATGGCAAAGCCCCCAGCCGTTGCGGTGGGTCAACACCGCCCGGCAGGGGGCACAGCAGGGTGATCTGCCGTTGAGGCAGCACCACGGTTTTGTGGTCGAAACCGATGCGCAGGCGCAGCTTGCTGCCCTGCACGGCTTCCACCAAGCCCAGTTGGGCACCGCGGGCCTCCAGCACGCCGACCAGGTCGCCGCAGTGGAAGGCCGCGCTGCTCAGGGATCAGCCCTCGGGGTTGACGAAGGGCAGCAGGGCCACGATGCGGGCGCGCTTCACGGCGGTGGTGAGGTCGCGCTGCTGCTTGGCGGTGAGGCCGGTGAGACGGCGGGGAAGGATCTTGCCGCGCTCGGTGATGAATTTCTTCAGCAGATCGACGTCCTTGTAGTCGATCGGCTCACCGGGCTTGATCGGCGAGAGGCGCTTCTTGAAGAAGGAACTGCTCATGATGGAACGGATGAATGAGAACTGTCAGCAGGCAGACGGGGTCATGCCGAGGCGATCACTTGATCTCCTTGTGGACCGTCGACTTGTTGCAGTGCGGGCAGAACTTCTTCAGTTCGATCCGTTCCGTGGTGTTGCGGCGGTTCTTCTCAGTCGTGTAACGGGACACGCCAGGAGACCGCTTGGCGGGGTTGGACCGGCATTCGGTGCACTCGAGAGTGATCACGATCCGGACGCCCTTGTTCTTGGCCATAAAGGACGTTGCGCCGCTGATGCGATGCGGGTTGACAGTGGCTCACCATACCCTGCCGCCTGACGGGCAACCCTGCGGCCGGTCCTTAGAGTCGACCTTCCCCTGAAGGATGTGGCAATGCGGGTCTCGCTCCAATGGCTGCGGGAGCTGGTGGCCTGCGATCTGCCCGTCGCCGAGCTGGCGGAGCGGCTGTCGGTGGCCGGCTTTGAAGTGGAGGAGATCGAGGATCTGGCGGCCCGTGCCGCCGGCGTGGTGGTTGGCTTTGTTGAAACCAGGCATCCGCATCCCAATGCCGACAAGCTGAGCGTCTGCCAGGTGCGACTCGGCGCCGCTGAGACGCTGCAGATCGTGTGCGGTGCTCGCAATGTGCGCGATGGCATCCATGTGGCGGTGGCCACGGTGGGGTCGTATCTGCCGGCGGTGGATCTCACCATCAAACCCGCTGAGCTGCGCGGTGTGGCCAGCAGCGGCATGATCTGTTCCCTCTCCGAGCTTGGCCTGGCTGACAGCTCCGAGGGGATCGTGATCCTCGACGACGCCCTGGAGAGCGTTCCGGCGATCGGCACGCCCGTCGGACCCCTGTTCGGCCTCGACGACCAGGTGCTGGAACTGGCCATCACGGCCAACCGTCCGGATGGCCTCTCGATGCTGGGTATCGCCCGCGAGGTGGCGGCCCTCACCGGCAGCAGCCTGCAGCTGCCGCCGGCCGCCCCGGCGGTCGTCACCCAGGCCCTGCCGGTGCCGACTCCCGTACAGACCCGCATCGAAGCCGGCGGCCTGTTCAGCGTCACCGCCCTCAGCGGCGTGCAGGTGGCCCCATCGCCCCCATGGCTGCAGAGCCGCCTGGAGCGCGCCGGTCTGC
Organism: Vulcanococcus sp.; assembly: GCA_046094445.1. Taxonomy (GTDB): domain Bacteria; phylum Cyanobacteriota; class Cyanobacteriia; order PCC-6307; family Cyanobiaceae; genus Vulcanococcus. The sequence goes on along the minus strand of JBJTHL010000231.1, from coordinate 20,329 downwards.
GCCCGATCAACAACGTGGTGGACATCACCAATCTGGTGATGCTCGAGCAGGGCCAACCGCTGCATGCCTTCGATCGCGATCGCCTGGCCGCCCTGGCGCAGGCCCCTCTCGATCCCTCCCTGCTGGATGTGCGGGCAGCCCGTGCCGATGAGGAGGCCTTCACCGGTTTGGACGGCACCGCCCACAGCCTCACGGAGGAGGCCCTGGTGGTGGGCTACGCCGATCACGCCGTGGCTCTGGCCGGTGTGATGGGTGGGGCCGACACTGCCGTGCACGACGGCACCACCGCCATCTGGCTGGAGGCGGCCATGTTCGCCCCCCAGGCCGTGCGTCGCAGCGCCCGCAGCGTGGGCCTGCGCACCGATGCCAGCAGTCGTTTCGAAAAAGGTCTGCCGCGGGAGGTGACCCTGCCGGCCGCCGATCGCGCCGTGCAGCTGCTCCAGGACCTCTGCGGTGCCACGGTGGAGGGGCGCTGGCTGCATGAACGCCCCCTGGGCCCGCAGGACCCGCTGCGCCTGCGCCGGGATGCTCTGCACAACCTGCTGGGTCCGGTGCTGCCGCTGGAGGCCGCTGGCGTGGCCGCTGCCGAGCCCGAGGATCTGGAGGATGCGGTGATCGAGCGCATCCTCACCGCCCTGGGCTGCCAGCTGAGCGCCGATGGCGACGATGGCTGGCTGGTACAGGTGCCCCCCTCGCGGGCCATGGATCTGCAGCGGGAGGTGGACCTGATCGAGGAGGTGGCCCGGCTCGTGGGCTACGACCGCTTCGCCTGCCATCTGCCCGACCCGATTGTTCCGGGCGGTCTCACCCCCGTCCAGGAGGCGGAACGGCGGCTGCGGCGCCAGTTGGTGGCCGCCGGCCTGCAGGAGACCTGCAGCCTCTCGCTGGGGCCGGCCAGCAGCGAACGGCCCGGCGCTGATCCGGCCTGTCGCCTGCCCCTGGCCAACCCGCTGCTGGCGGACTACAGCCACCTGCGCGACAGCCTGGTGGATGAGCTGCTGCTGGCGGCGCAGCGCAACCTGCAGGCGGGCCGTCCCGGTTTCTGGGCCTTCGAGATCGGCCATGTGTTCGACGCCACCGCCAAGGGCGACCGCCAGGCGCTGCAGCTGGCTGGTGTGATCTGTGGTGCCCGCCAGGCGGAGCTGTGGAGCAGTGGCGGCAAGGCCCAGGCGCCCGATTACTTCCAGGCCCGCGGTGTGTTGCAGCGCGCGTTGATCAGCCTGGCCCTGCCGGTGGAGGACCGCCGACTCACGGATCAGCCGCTGCTGCACCCGGGCCGGGGGGCTCAGGTGGTGGTGGAGGGCCGGCCGGCCGGTTGGTTCGGACAGGTGCACCCCGAGTTGGCCGAGCGCTTCGATCTGCCCGCAGCCACCTACCTGTTCCAATTGGATCTGGCCTCCCTGCTCAGCGCCGCCACCCGCCGCAACCGCTGGCAACCGGCCTTCAGCAGCTACCCCACCGTGCCGGCTTCCGAGCGGGATCTGGCCCTGGTGGTGCCGGACAGCACCGCCAGCGCACAGCTGTTGCAGGCGATCCGCAAGGCCGGCAAACCGCTGCTGGAGCAGGCCGATCTGGTGGATCGCTACGCCGGTGAGCAGGTGGCCCCAGGCCATTGCAGCCAGGCCTTCCGCCTGCGCTACCGCGACCCCAAGCGCACCCTCACCGACGCCGAAGTGGATCAGGCCCACGCCACCATCCGCGCGGCTCTCGAGAAGCAGTTCGGCGCCCAGCTGCGGGCCTGATCAGGTCCGTTCCAGCAGTGCCAGGCACTCCACGTGACTGGTCTGCGGGAAGAAATCCACCGGCTGCAGCCGCTGCAGCCGGTAGCGGCCATCGGCGCACAGCTGCCCCAGGTCGCGCGCCAGGGTGGCCGGGTTGCAGCTGATGTAGGCCAGCCGCGGCGGCAGGCCGGCCTGGATCGCGGCCAGGGCCTCGGGGCTCAGACCACGTCGGGGTGGATCCACCAGCAGTCCGGCGGCCCCCTTCAGGCGATCGCTGAGCACGCCGGCCACATCCGCCTGCTCGAATCGAGCCTGGGTGAGCCCGTTGCGTGCGGCGTTGGCCGTGGCTTGCTCCACGGAGGCGCCATGCAGTTCAAGGCCCAGCACCCTGGCGCCTGCCGCCGCCAGGGGCAGGCTGAAGGTGCCGATGCCGCAGTAGGCATCCACGATCGGCCCGTCGCATAGTCCTGCGCTGAAAAACTCCACCAGCGGCTCCACCAGGCGCTCCGCCTGGGGTGTGTTCACCTGGAAGAAGGTGTCGCCGGCGATGCGCAGCTCTGTACCGGCGAAGCGTTCCAGCAGCCAGGGGCGGCCACTGAGGCAGTGGGTGCTGGGTCCGAGGATCACGTTGTTGGCTTTGGGTTGCAGATTCAGCCCCACACCCACCACCTGAGGCCAGCGGCCTTGCCACGCGGCGGCCAGTTGCTCGAGCCCTGGAAGCCGCTCGTGACTGCTCACCAGCGTGATCAGCACCTCACCGCTGTGGTGGCCCACCCGCAAGCCCAGATGGCGGAGTCCACCAGAGCCCGCCAGGTTCACATCCACCGGCCAGCCGTTGGCCTCCAGGTCGTCCTTGATCTCGGCAATCAGATCATCGATGCGTGGATCCAGCACCGGACAGCGGTTGAGATTGACGATGCGATGGCTACCCCGCCGGTAATACCCGGCCCGCAACGTGCCTTCAGCTGTGCGCTCCAGGGGGATCAGGGCGCGGTTGCGATAGCCGAGACCACTGGCCGCGCGCCAGATCGGCGGCACCGGCACGCTGAGCTGGCCCAGGCGCTGCAGCGCCTGACGCACCAGGTCGGTCTTGAGCTCAGCCTGCCGCTGGTCCTGGCAATGCAGCAGGGTGCAGCCGCCGCAGCGGCTGGCCAGGATGCAGGCGGGCCGCTGCCGATCCGGTGAGGGTTGCTCCACCCCCAGCAGCTCCGCCTCCAGATGACGCCTGGCGCGGCGACGCACCCGCACCTGCACCGTTTCGCCCGGCAAGGCCTCGGGAACGAACACCACCATCTCGCCCCAGCGCCCCACCCCCTGGCCCTCGTGGCCGAGGCCATCAATGGTCAGCGTGAGCCGCTGACCGAGCGTCGCCACCGCTGTGCCCATGGGCCGTTGAACCGCTGCCACCCTTGACCCTATCGGTGCGTAAACCTCTGGTCGGCCAGCGTCAGCCATGGGCTCCGAACTGGATAGACTGCCGGGGCGCAAGGTGGTTTTAATGAGCGTCGTACGCGATCTGATCCTTCAGGCGGACGATCAGCTCCGCTATCCCACCGGCGGCGAGCTCCGCTCCATGGTGGAGTTTCTCTCCGGTGGCTCCGGGCGGCTGAACATCGTTCGTGTCCTGACGGACAACGAGAAAAAGATCGTCGACGAATCGGCCAAGCAGCTGTTCAGCCGCAAGCCTGAATACGTCGCACCCGGCGGCAACGCCTATGGCCAGAAGCAGCGGGCCCAGTGCCTGCGCGACTTCAGCTGGTACCTGCGGCTCGTCACCTACGGCGTGCTGGCCGGCAGCACCGAGCTGATCCAGAAAATCGGCCTCGAAGGTGCCCGCGAGATGTACAACAGCCTCGGCGTCCCCATGCCCGGCATGGTCGAGTCGATGCGCTGCATGAAGGACGCCTCCCTGGCCCTGCTGAGCACCGGCGACGCCGCCATCGCTGCCCCCTATTTCGATTTCCTGATCCAGGGCATGCAGACCCCAGCTTGAGCGCTGTGGCCTTCAACCCCTCCACCGGCCGTCAGGCCGGTTTTTTGTGGGTGCTGGATGTCCGGCCAAGCCCGCGTTCTCCGGCAGGTGTGGCAGCGCCTCTGCAGACCATGGAAGCCCGGCTGCAGCTCCATGAGTGGCGTGCGGGGCAGAACCGTCGTGTCGCTTGTATCTCATTATGGACGCAGTACTGGTCTTGTGACCGCACCAGCCCGAGATCAGCTGGATTCTCGCCCCCCGCTGTCTTCAGGAGCTGCATTCAGATCCGCGCTTGCTGCCACGCACCTCCCTGGTGTGCGGTCGACCCTCGGGCGAGGCTTTGCGCTGCTGCCGGAGCGGGGAGTCGAAGCTGCGCACATCGATCCAGGCGTCGTAGGTATCTCAACCTGGACCACATGAAAGTCCAATAACAGGGCTCTGGCGATCCAACTGAGACCCTCATGGCTCCGGCGGCCTGCCTGCTGCTGTGCTGGCTGCACGGGCTCTTACGGCGGACCTGCTCCAGTTCCCTCGAGCGTGCGTACCTGTGTCTACAGCAGGTACGCACGCCTGAAAACTAACGCTCAGACTGGTTTCCTGGCCGCCTGTCCAGGCGGATGGTGCGGTTGGACAGCCCTCATTGCAGCGGTTGGACACGCCTCTGGCTCCCCGAGCTCTGGGGCACTCCGATGGCCCTCGACTGGGTTGCTGATCCGTCGGCTGCAGGTGCGCAGGAGGGGTGCGGGAAAAGCCCCAACCTGCACAGCCAGAATTGCAGGCAATCGAGATTGTTTAAAAGAGTGGCGCCCGCCGTCATCCTGCAGCCTGTCCTTCAGTCGGCGTCCGCTCGGTCGCAGGGCTTCGGCTCCTGACTATCGCGCCTGAGAGGTGGGACGAGACCAGGAGCGCGTCTCGCGTGAGTCCCTTGAGACCTGGCGATCAGGCGGCTCGGCGGTAGCGCTCCTTGAGGAACTGGTAGGCCTCGTTGAGGCGGCGCATCGCCTCCGGGGAGCCGCCGGCATCGGGGTGGTGCTGTTGTGCCTGATCGCGATAGGCATCGCGGATTTCCTTGAAGCTGTAGGGGCGATCGGCAACGGTGGGTAGCTGCAGCAGCCGTAGGGCGCTGTGAACCGTCATCGTCTGGTCGATGGCCTCGAAGGAGGTGGTGCGCTTCTGGCGGCTGCGGTGGCGTTGCACAAAGCGGGTGATCAGGGTGGGGATGCGCACAGCGAGGGTGCCGCCGCTGAACGGATCCTCGAGCACCCCAGCGGCAGTGATCACCCGAGCCAGGCTGGATTCCGCGATTGACCAACTGGGAGCGAAGGAGTGCACCACCTGCTGGGCCAGGCTCCAGCTGAAGGGGCGGCCATCGCTGTGATCCGACTGCGGCCACACGTCGCGCGCCAGCCAGACCATCGCCGCCTCGAGCACCGATTCGCCAGGGGGCTGCCCGTACACCTCATTCCAGTGCTGGTCGACCCGCTCCAGCGCCTCCCGGAGATCCTCGTCGCTGATCAGGGAGAGTCCACGGTCCGCTTCGACGCTCTTCGGCTCCACCTGCAGGCTGCGACGCAGTTCCCGGGCCTGTCGGCGCACAAAACCAGGGAGCTGGATGCCTCGACCGGCGGCGCCTCCCTGGCGGCCTACGCCCAATGCGGGGTCTGTCTCGCGCTCTTTGGATGAGACTTGCGCTGGGTCTTGTTGCGAGACTAAGGATGAATGAATGAGGACGATAGCCGTGCTGTCCTCGAAGGGTCTGGGTTCGTGCTCGGTTTCGCTCCGGGTGGCTGCCGCGGTGTCCTCGCGGCTGGTCTGTGCGGCGGCGGCGCTGATGGAGGGCGGCTGGGCGTCCTCATCGGGGCTGTCGTCGCGCAGGATGGCCAGCAGCTGTTGCACGATGGCGCCGCGGCTGCGCAGCCCATATTCCGGCTTGAGCTTGTCGAGCCAAGCCACCATGTCCTCGCTGAGATCCAGCGAGATGCGCCGCTTGCCTGGCTCGTCCTGCCCCACGTTCGCTCGCTGGCCCCCTGCAGACGTTATCGGCCGTTCAGCGATCTGATGAACAGCTTCTGGGCTTCGACCGCCTGCTGATAGCGCTCCATCAGGCCCTGGCTCATGCGGGTGGCCCCGCTGGTCTCCGGTGCCATCGGTGGGGGGAGCAGGGGCAGTTGCAGTTGCTCGCGCCAGCCCGGAAGCGGCCGGATCGCGGGCCGGGAGGGTTGGCTGGCCACCACCTGCGGTGGGCCGGGGTCGGCATCCAGGCCGGGCGGATCGATCGTGGGCATGGCTGTGCGACTGGCCGCCAGGATCTGGGCCGCCGCCAGTTGTTGTTCCCGTTGCTGGAGCTGAGCCATCTGCTGCTCCGGGACCACACTGAGCAGATGCCCGGGGGTGGCGTCGGCCGGGTACACCAGACTCACCCGCACGTTGTTGACCACCCCTGGCTTCAGGTTCAGGTCGCTGAGGGGCAGGCTCTGGCCGGAGCGCATGCCCACATGCACCTCGCGGTAGCCCTCATCGGTCTGGATGCCGATGGACCCTCGGAACGCGGTGAAGGTGCGGCCATTGGCACTGGGGTGGCTGAGCACCAGCAGGTAGGGCCCGGACCCCTGCAATTGGAGATCGAGATCAAAACGAACGCCGTAGGTGCCCACGTTGTTGATCGAGGAATCCAGCATGCGACTGGCCAGGCTGTTCACCTGCACCTCACCGGTGCCGAAGTTGTGGCGGTGGGTGCTGGTGAGAGGAACGTGCAGCGGTGCCTGGCTGAGATCGTGCTGGAGGCTCGCGCTGTAGGCATCCCCCAGGGCAACGCCGGCCACGCGGGAAAACACCGTGCCGTCCTCAATCTGCGACACCCGTTTCAGATAGATGCGCCCCGGTGCCAGCTGTCCGCGATTCAGAACCGCGAACACATCGGCATCACCCATGGGGTCTTCCGCCGCCACCACAGCCATCTGGAAGGGCCCATCGCTGCGGCCGCGCAACAGGGCATTGGCAATGCCCTTGGCGGGCAGTTCGGTGCGGAACAGCACCACACGGCTGCCGGCCGGAATGGTGATCTCATCGCTGAGACGCGGATCCAGTTTGCCGCGCAGCATTTGAATCGCAGTGGCATCGCCCGGCCCGGTGTTCCAGGGGCGCGGTCCAAGGGGCTTCACACCCATCAGATTCGTCGCCAGATAGGGGGCCTCAAAGCTGTTGCGCACGGCACCACGCTCAAAGCGGATGTGCACCGGTTGCGCACTGGGGTTGATCAGGATTGTCGCCAGGGTGAGTTCACCGCGGCGTCCGTTGCTGCCGACGATGCGGCTGCGGTTCTGGGGGTAATACTTGTGGTGGACATGCAGGCCGAACTCACCATTGAAGGTGTAAGTGGCGTTGGCCAGGGCCTGGTTGGTTTCAGCGGCGATCCCCCAGCCGGGCATGGTGTTCACCAGGATCCCTGGCCCCAGCACCTCCTCGGGCTGGTTGGAATGCAACACCGGCACCGTGTTGAACTGCCCCTGCAGGGGCCGTGCCCGCTGCCCGGCCATCAGGGCCACGTAGGCGGAAGCCGGGGGAGGGGCCACCAGCACCATGGCCAGCAGCGACAGGGCTGACAGCAGGGGTCGCATGGAACTGATGGGACCGACTGCTCTCACCATGCGGACGACGGATGCTGGGGTCGTGGGGATACGGGATTGCTTCATCCCCTGGCCGGCCAGCGCGCCCACGGATACTGCATCATCGCAACTGGCAGCCGCGGGGCAGGCCTGACGCACGGAAGACCGGAATCGACCGCTAGAACGGCATGACCGTCACAGTTTCCCATGCTTCCGCCGTTCCTGGGTTGTGCTGATCCCGAAGCCATGCACAAGCTCCGCCGCCGCCATCAGGAGCGCAAATTGCAGACCCTGAGCTTCTGGCGTGATGGTCTGGAGCGGCAACTGGCGGCCATCAACGCGGCCATCAGCACCCTGGAACGGCAGATGGGTCGCTCAGGCGAGTCCTGAGCAGGTCCAGAGCCCGTTGGAGCTGGCGGTGGGTGGTGGTCAGACTCGTGCCCTGCTGTTCGGCCACCTTCCGCAGGCTCTGCCCCTCCAGCACCACGGCACGCACTACACGCCGCTGAGGCGCTGGCAGGGCATGCAAGGCACTCCGCAGGCGTTCCCCGCGCCGGCAGTCCTGCTCCGCCTGCTCCTCGTCATCCCCGTGCTGGTTCTGTTCGAGCTCGTCCAGCCAGCCCTGCTGCCAGCCACCGGCCGTCCGTGCCAGGTCGCTCCATTGCTCCTCGTTCAACGCCAGACTGCGCCGCAGCTCCTCGCTGCTGGGTCTGCGCCCCAGTGCGCTGGTGAGCCGGCACTCCTGTTGCCGCAGCAGTCGGCGCCGTTCCTGCAACCGCCTGGGCTCGCGCACCAGCGGTGCCGTATCGCGCAGGTAATGCAGGATGGCGCCCCGCACATGGCGGCGGGCATAGGCGCTGAACGGAACCGCCTGCTGGCTGTCGTACAACTCGGCGGCACGGATCAGGCCCAGGCGGCCCACCTGGTCGAGATCGTCGCAGGATTCAGGGCTGCGGCGGGCGTAATGGCTGGCGATCGGCCCCACCAGGGCCAGGTGCGCCTGCACCCGCGCATTGCGCTCCTGCAGACCTCGGCCCGCCTGGCCATAGCGGGCGGAGGGATGGGAACGGCTGGCCATGGGCTGGGGATGGAGACACTGGGCTCCTTCAGCCAAGGCGCAGGCAACGTGCCGCCGCATCCGTGAGACCACGGAATTCCCCCGGCGTCTCGCTCAAGGCAGAGGGGTGGCCACGGCCTGCAGCAACGCCAGAGGCCCGTGCTGTCGAAGCCAGGCCTCGTCCGAGCGTTCGGTTAGCAGCAGAGAGCCGGCGAATCCCAGGGCGTTGACGCTGAATCCGGCCCAGTGCTCCTGCCGCCGTTGCACCGTCATCAACCAGTGCCGGTCGAACACCAGGTTGTAGGGGTGGCGTGGCGCCGGATCCCCCTCGGGTGTCCCCAGCCCCAGACTGCTGAGCTGGTCGTGGTACAAGCTGGCCAGCTCCTCAGCGGCCTCGGGCCCGCCGCTGGCCTCGCGTCGACTGATGCGGTACCTCCAGGGCCAGGGCCGGACCCCTGCCGTGAGCTGTTGCGCGATGGCCGCCGCCAGCGGACAGCTGGGCACCTGGGGAGCGCGGGGCAGCAGTTGCAGGTGCCGGTGCGGTTGGCTGGCGCCGGCGGCGGCACAGCTGTTGAAAAACCACAGACCAGGGGTATCCGCATCCATCTGCGCCACGGCCTGCCAGTCACCGGCCTGGATCCAGCCGGATTGCGGCTGCCACTGCTGGCTGATCAGCAGCAGATGGCCCCGCTGCACGGGGAACTTGTTGAGCAGCACCACATGGCTCTGCCCCAGCCGCTCGATCTCCAACGCCGGCTCCCAGGGCAGAAAGGGATTCGGTTTGGGCCCGTCGGCCCGCAGGTGCTTAGGGGTGCGGGAGAGCAGGCGTCGCAGCTGAAAGGGATGCCAGGCAGCGTCATCCAGACAGGCTGTGTTCAGCGGCACCAGCGCGCCACAGGCCTCTGCCGTCTGGCTGCGTTCCAGGGCTTGCCGCTCCAGCTCCCCCATCAGCTGAGCCGCAGCCGTGCCAATGCGGCGCCCTGGTAGTAACGGCCGAGGATCTCCGTGAACCGCAAGCCCCGACTCGCCAGCGCCTGGGCTCCCTCCTGACTCATCGACGCCCCCAGGTGGCCATGGGCCTCCCAGCTGATCTGGCTGTTGGCGGCATAGAGGCTCTCCACGATCCCGCCCTGATAACTGAGGATCAGGCCCACGGTGTCGGCAGCGGCCTGGCGGGTGCGGTTGGTTTCACTCTCCAGGCCCCGGTAGGCCTGCCAGCGGGTGCTGTCGCCCAGGTGCCAGTGGTCGCTCGCGGGGCGGGCCATGTGGGCCAGGGCATAGGAGCGGGCAGCGATCGCCTGGGCCTTGAGGGCTTCCATGTTCCATGAGCTCGGCATTTCCGCCCCCACCACCGAGGCCACGTACTGCTCCAGGGGCAGGTGGTTCACCACCAGCAGGCCGTCGCCGGGGTTGATCAGCCGCAAGCGCCCGGCATAACGGCGGCCGTTCAGCTCCACCGCCTGCTCTGGCGTGGTTTCCAGCCACACCTCTGGCGGCAGGGGATCGCCGACCCCGAGGCTCAGGCGCTCACCGGCCTGGCCCCGCTGCAGCACGCTGCCATCCCGGCGCCTCAGCCACCAGGGACCGCTGGCAGAGAGCTCCACCCGCTCCGCCCCCCGAGCGATCGCCACGCGGATATCGAGCTGGGGCACCACGCCGCGGGCCGGTTCCTGCAGACCCCGCTGGGCGCTGCGTTCAGCGGCCAGACCGCGCAGATCATCGCGGGCCTTGGCGCGGGGGGCCTGATGCTGCGGTGGCGGCTGCAGGATCGCCTGCAGCACAGGACCGCTCAGGCCGCTGGAGCTCGGCAGCAGGCCCTGGGCCGCGAAGCCCACCCCCAGAGCCCCCAGGCTCATGGGCGCCCCGAGCAGCAGGGTGCGCCAGCGCCCCGGGCTCAGGCGCCGCCACATGGCTGCCAACCGTCTGGATCCTGGCCACAGGGGCCTGCCTGGAGTTGACCGTCCCATAGGCAATGGCCAGTGCCGCTCAGACGGATCAGGCCCGCCCGCTCCAGTTCGCAGAGCATTCCACCACGCCTTGGCGAGCACTGCCAGCCGCTCACCCGATGGCGTCCCAACCGTTGCATCCACCAAGGGGCCACCAGGGCGTGGGCCGAGCCGGTCACCGGATCCTCTGGGATCCCGAGACCGGGGGCAAAGAAGCGCAGCTGGTAGTCGCAGGTTTGGTCCAAGACCTGCGGCCCTTCTGGGCCGATCGCCTGCATCACCACCAGCCCCTGGCGATCCGCCCCCTGCAGTCGATCGGCCGGTGAGGGCAGGTTGGCAAGGTCGTGGTCGATCGGGAGCAGCACCACGCGATAACCCAGGGCCGACGAGCCCCAGTACCCCAGGGGCTGGCAGTCCAGCAGCGCGGTCAGATAAGCAGGAGCATCGCGCTCCTCCAGGGGGCCGCTGGGCAGCACCAGGCTGGCTGCCCCAGCACGATCGGGCGAGAGCATCACCCGCAGTGGGCCGCTGCGGCTGGCGAGGGTCAATGGCTCTCCAGGCTGCAGAGCTCCCCAGTGCCCCAAGGCCAGGGTGGCCGCCAGGGTGGCGTGGCCGCACAGGGGCACTTCACAGCTGGGGGTGAACCAGCGCAGGGCCCAGTCCCCCGGGGCGCGTTGCCAGAGGAAGGCCGTTTCCGACTGGCGCAGGCTGGTGGCGAGGTCCTGCATCCAACCGCTGCACGCGGGCTGCGGCAGCTGCACCACGGCGGCGCCGTTTCCCTGCAGGGGGCCTGGGGCGAAAGCCTCCACCAGCAGGGCTGGCAGGGTCTGATCGGAACCGGCTGTGCTCATGCGGTGGGCAACGCCAGCCGTTCCTCGCGCAGATCGCGTTCCATCAGATGGCGCACCGCCTGAGCGGCGCTCACCTGCCCACGCATCAGCAGGCCCACCTCATGGCTGATCGGCAGGTGCCAGCCCCGTTGCTGGGCCAGCCGCAGCACCGCCTCAGCGGTGGAGGCCCCCTCCACCGTGGCGCCCACCCGTTGCAGGGCTTCCTGCTGGCTCAACCCCTCGGCCAGGGCCAGGCCAAAGCGGTAGTTGCGGCTCAGGGTGCTGTTGGCGGTGGCCAGCAGATCCCCCAGCCCCGCCAGGCCATAGAGGCTGGAGGCCGTGCCCCCCAGCCCTTCGATCACCGTGCCCATCTCCACCAGGGCGCGGCAGAGCAGGGAGGCTTTGGCGTTGGTGCCCAGCTGCAGACCATCGCAGATGCCGGCGGCAATCGCCATCACATTCTTGAGGGCGCCGGCCACCTCGGTGCCCACCGGATCCGCATTGGTATAGAGCCGCAGCCGTTCGCTGCTGAGGGCGTGCTGCAGGCGATGGGCCAGCGCTGCATCGGCACTGGCCAGAACACTGGCGGCCGGTAGCCCCGCCGCCAGCTCCGTGGCCAGGTTTGGGCCACTCAGCACCAGCAGCGGCAGATCCTGCCGGTGCTGGTGCCAGAGCTGGCTGGGGGTACAGAGCTGCTCCAGGTCGATCCCCTTGCTGCAGCTCACCAGGGGCAGCTGATCAGGCCAACGCGGGGCCAGGGCCGGTGCCAGCTCGCGCACCCCTGCCATCGACACCGCCACCAGGGCGACATCGGCCCCTGCCAGCGCAGCGGCGGGGTCGCCGCCCCGGCGACGGCTCCAGGACTGCAGCGCGTGGCCCTGGTGCCGCAGCAGGGCGCTCAGGGTCTCTCCCCAGGCTCCGAGGCCGAGAACGGCGATGTGCAGGCTCATGGCGCCATCATGCGCCAGGGGCGGCGTGGGACTGCAGCAGCTCCAGGGGAATCACGTCCAGCGTGCTGCGTTCGCAGGCCTGCAGCCGCACCGGCGGGGCCATGCCGTCCTCGTAGGCCTCCAGCCAGCGTGGGGCGCACACGCACCAGTGATCGCCGGGGCGCAGCCCGGGAAAGCCGTACTGGGGTGCCGGGGTGGATAGATCGTTGCCCTGGGCGCGGCTGTAGCTGAGGAACGGCTCGTTCACCACACAGCAGACCGTGTGGCGGCCGAGGTCGCTGCCATCGGTCCGGCACTGACCATCGCGATACCAGCCGGTCATTGGTTCACAACCGCAGACCTCCAGCGGTTCCCCCAGCACATTGAGGGCAGCGGCGGGGTTGGTGGTGGCTGACGACACGGCGCTGCAGCGGTGGGTGGCGCCGGCAGTCTGACGAAGGTGTGGAACAAAAAACCGGCGAGAGGTTGACGGATTCGGGGGGGCAGGCGTTAAAGGTCTTTCAGCAGACCCCCCTACATGAGCTGGGACTTCACCGAAGACGCCGCCTTCATGGCCCTCTGTGATGCCTTCAAGGAAAGCGGCGAGAACTCGGCGATCGAGTTCCTGGCGAACGGCGAAGGCGCCTTTCATTTCCAGGAACTGGCTCAGAACGCCGCCGGTGAGGGCATCGACCTCTCTGACTCCGCCGATCTGGAGGCGTTTCAGCAGGAGGTGATCGAAACCCTCGAGGACCTCTGCAGCTGAGGCCCAGCCAGCTCAGCCGCCGTAGAAGAAGGCGATCTCCTTGTCCTTGAGACCCTCCCAACCCGCGGCCTTGAGGCGCGCATCGAGGGTCTGCTGGTCGAAGTGCTTGGAGCCGGTTTTGACGATGCGGTTGCGCATCGACTTCTTGACCCCGCTGCGGGCTCGCTGGCTTTCGAGGTCCATCACCTCGTTGTAGAGGTTGAGCATCTCGGCGGGGATCGGTGTGCCATCCAGGTCGAGTCCTGCAGCGATGGCGTCATCGACGCCGCCGGGGCCGGCAAGTGCCATGGGGGAGGGAGCGAAGGCCTGGCGAGCCTAGAAAGGCCCGGATCCCCGATCAGGCGGAGAAGTAGCGGGCCTGGCTGTGCAGGGCCACCAGGGCTGTGGTGCTCTGCTCCGGCTCCAGCTGATCGCTCTCGTCCATCGACAGGCCAATGCGCTCGGCCCCCAGCCACTCCAGTTGCTGCCGAGAATCGGCCACGTTGGGGCAGGCGGGGTAGCCGAAGGAGTAGCGGCTGCCGCGGTAGCGCTGGGCCAGCACATCCCGCAGGGGCATCTCCGCGGGGTCAGGGAAGCCCAGGTCGCGGCGGATGCGGGCGTGGGTCCACTCCGCCAGGGCCTCGGCCATCTGGACTCCCAGACCATGGAAGTAGAGATAGTCGCTGTACTGGTCGCCCCGGAACAGCTCCTGGGCGAAGCGGGTTGCTGTCTCTCCCATGGTCACGGCCTGCATCGGCAGCACGTCGCTGGCTCGCGGCGTTGCGGCGCCGGGGTCGCCGACCAGATCCTGGTAGAAGTCGGCGATGCAGTAGCGGTTGCCGGAGCGTTGGCGCGGCAGCTGGAAACGCCCCAGTTCGCGGCTGGGGGCACCCGGGTCGAACACCACCACGGCGTTGCCCTGGCGGCCGCAGGGGAAGTAGCCGTAGGCCACCCGCGGGGTGAGGAGCTGCTCCTGCAGGCAGCGGGCCATCCACTGCTGGAGCACCGGCTCGGCCTTCTCGGCCAGCATCGCCTCGTACTCCTCGCGCGACTGGCCCTGGGCCTTGCGCAGTTGCCATTGGCCGGCGAACAGGGCGTTGCGATCGAGGTAGGCAAACACCTCCTCCAGGGGGATGTCGGCCTCACCGAGCACCCGCGAACCCCAGAACGGTGGAGTGAGGGCCGGTTCCGCAGCAACGGCCACGGAGCGGTGATCGTTGGGATCGCTGCTCGTGACGGCTGATTCGCTGCTGGCGGCCGCCGGGCCGCTGGCTCCGGCCTCCGTTTCGGCTGCAGCGGCGGCGGGCTCGCCGACAGCCTCGGACGCTGCTGCGGCGTCGAGTCCCAGGCCCTCGGGGGCGCCGGCCAGGAAGCCACCCCTGTTGTCCCACTGGCCGGCATCCCGGGCCGCCACGTAGGCATCCATGAAGCGCAGGTCGGCGAAGGCATCGCGGCCGTAGATCACCTGGCCCAGATACACCTCACGGCAGTCCTTGTTCACGAAGCGTGGTGTGAGGGCGGCTCCGCCGAGGATCACCGGCACGTCGATACCCGCTTCGTTGAAGGCCGCGAGGTTGTCCTTCATAAAGGCGGTGGATTTCACCAGCAGGCCACTCATGGCGATGCAGTCGGCCTTGTGCAGCTGCTGGGCCTCGATGATGGCCTCCACCGGCTGCTTGATGCCGAGGTTGATCACCTCATAGCCGTTGTTGGTGAGGATGATATCCACCAGGTTCTTGCCGATGTCGTGCACATCGCCTTTCACGGTGGCAATCAGGAACGTGGCCTTGGCGGAACGCTGGCTTTCCCCATCTGGGCCCTCCAGCTTGTCCATCAGCGGCTCCAGGAAGGCCACCGCCGATTTCATCGTTTCGGCGCTCTGCAGCACGAAGGGCAGCTGCATCTGGCCGGAGCCGAACAGTTCACCGACCACCTTCATGCCATCGAGCAGGAAGGTGTTGATGATCTCCAGGGGTTTGTAGGTGTCGAGGGCGATCCTGAGGGCGTCCTCAAGGCCGATGCGTTCGCCGTCGATGATGTGCTGCTTGAGGCGCTCCTCGATCGGCAGATCGCTCAGCTGGGGGCCTGAGGCGCGCGCCTCCTTGGCACTTACCCCTTCGAACAGCTTGGTGAGTTCGGTGAGTGGGTCGTAGATGCACACGCCGTTGTCGAAACGGCGGTTGTCGTGGATCAGATCACGGCACACCTGCTGGTGTTCCTCGCTGATCTTCACCAACGGCAGGATCTTGGCGGGGCTCACGATTGCGGCATCCATGCCGGCCTCGCAGCAGTCGTGCAGGAACACCGAATTGAGCACGATCCGCGCCGCCGGCGACAGACCGAAACTGACGTTGCTCACCCCCAGCACCACGTGCACGCCGGGGAGGCGCTCGCGGATCATGCGGATCGCGTCCACGGTGGCGAGACCGTTCTCCCGGTCCTCCTCGATGCCGGTGGAGATCGGCAGGGCCAGGGGGTCGTAGAAGATCTCGTGGGCGGGGATGCCGTACTCGAGGGCATCGCGATAGGCGCGCTGGGCGATGGCGAACTTGCGCTCCGCCGTGCGGGCCATGCCCTCTTCATCGATCGTGCCCACCACCACGCCGGCCCCATAGGCCTTCGCCAGCTCCAGCACTTTGAAGAAGCGCTCGTCGCCGTCTTCGTAGTTGGTGGAGTTGAGGATGCACTTGCCGCCGGCCATCTTCAGGCCGGCCTCCATCTTCTGCCACTCGGTGGAATCGAGCATCAGCGGCAGGTTGACATTCGTCACCAACCGGCTCACCAGCTCGCGCATGTCGCGCTCACCGTCGCGCCCCACGTAGTCGACGTTGACGTCAAGCACGTGGGCGTTTTCCTTCACCTGGCCGCGGGCCACCGCCACCAGACCGTCCCAGTCTTCCTCCGCCAGCAGCTCGCGCACCTTCTTGCTGCCGCTGGCGTTGAGCCGCTCGCCGATGATCAGGAACGACTGGTCCTGCAGGTAGGGCGTGGTGCCGTAGAGCGAGGCCGCTGCGGGCTCGTAACCCAGGGCGGGCCGCGGATCCTGGGCGTTGGCCCGCAGCTGGGGGGTGCGAACCCGGCGCTCCGCCGGCCTCAGCTCCCCCGCCAGCTCAGCCAGGGCGCCGATGTGGGCCGGGGTGGTGCCGCAGCAGCCACCGATCACCTGCACGCCGAGATCTTCCACGAAGTGCAGGAGCTGCATCTTCATCTCCAGCGGCGTGAGCCGGTAGTGGGCCACACCGCCGATGTTCTCGGGCAGGCCGGCGTTGGGGATGCAGCTCACCACAAAGGGGCTGTGCTCGCTGAGATAGCGCACGTGCTCCTTCATCTGCTCCGGGCCGGTGGCGCAGTTGAGGCCGAGCACATCGATCGGAAATGGCTCCAGGATCGCCACCACCGCAGCGATGTCCGAGCCCACCAGCATCGTGCCGGTGGTTTCCATCGTGACGCTCACCATCAGGGGCCGGCGCTGGCCGGTGCTGGCGAACGCCTCCTCGATCCCCTGCAGCGCTGCCTTGATCTGCAGCACGTCCTGGCAGGTTTCGACGATGAACAGATCCACATCGCCGGCGATCAGCCCCTCCGCCTGCTCGGCGAAGGAGGCCTTCATCGTGTCGAAGTCGATGTGGCCGAGGGTGGGCAGCTTGGTGGTGGGGCCCATCGAGCCCGCCACGAAGCGCGGCTTCTCGGGGGTGGAGTAGGCCTCGGCCATCTCGCGGGCCAGTTCCGCGGCGCGCTTGTTGATGGCGTAGGCCTGGTCCTGCAGGTCGTATTCGGCCAGCACGATCGAGGCCGCACCGAAGGTGTCGGTTTCGATCACATCGGCGCCCACCTCCAGGAACTGGCGGTGGACCGCCTGCACCGCATCGGGTCGGGTGAACACCAGGTTCTCGTTGCAGCCCTCCAGGGCTGCGCCGCCGAAATCCTCGGCGCTGAGGTCCATCTGCTGCAATGAGGTGCCTGTGGCACCGTCGAACACCAGCACCGGCCGCTCCGGGCTGTGCAGACGCTCCAGGAATCCGATGCGTTGGGTGGCGAGCATCAGCCGTTCAGACGTACGCGCGTGACCCAGTGGTCATAGGCGGGATCGCAGCCTTCCGTGATCGCGGTGATGCGCTCGCGGATGGCGTTCATCACCGGACGGTCGCTGCTGAGATCGGTGGTTTCCACCCGCCGCACCGGCGTCACCTTGGCCGCGGTGCCGCTGAGGAACACCTCGTCGGCGATGAACAGCTCGCTCTTGTCCACCGGGCGCTCCAGGGTGGGGATGCCCATGGCCTGCGCCAGTTCCAGCACGCTGGCGCGGGTGATGCCCTCGAGGATGTCCTGATCCACCCCGGGGGTGATCAGCACGCCATCGCGCACGATGAACAGGTTCATGCCGCTGGCCTCGCTCACCTTGCCGCGGCTGTTGAGCAGCAGCGCCTCGTCAAAACCGCTCTTCACCGCTTCGGTCTTGGCGAGGGAGCTGGTGATGTAGGCACCGCTGATCTTGCCGCGCAGGGGCAGGGAGCGGTCCTCCTGGCGGGTCCAGGAGCTGATGCGGCAGCTCACCCCCTCAGGGGAGAGGTAATCGCCCAGTTCGAGGCCGTAGATCAGGAAGTCGGTCTCGATGTTGTGCAGGCGTGGGGCGATCCCCAGATCGCTGGTGTACACGAACGGGCGCAGGTACACCGGGCAGGTGGGCTTGTTGGCCTGCAGGAACTGATGGATGGCGCCGTGGATGGTGTCTTCCGTGAGCTCGGTGAGCAGCAGCCGAGCGCTCTGGCTCAAGCGGCGGGCGTGCCGGTCTGCCCGGAACAGCAGGATCTCGTTGGCATCCTCTGGATTGGGCAGGGCACGCATGCCGCCGAAGGCCCCGGTTCCGTAGTGAAGCGCGTGGGTGGCCACCGAGAGGGTCGCCTCGGCGAACGGCACGCACTTGCCACCGAACCAGGCGTAGGGCAGGAACTGATGCATCGGTCGGTGGGGCGTGGCGGCCTCAGCTTCCGGTGATCTTCTCACCGGCCCGGCCGCAGCTGTGGCTGCCTGGGGCCTGCAGGCCGGTGCTGCGGCACCGCAGGATGGGGGAATGCATCGCCTCGCGGCCGTTCCCGGCAGCACCAGCCCTGCCGATGGCGTGGTGTTCATCGAGCAGCCCCCCGCTGCTGTGGTGCTGCTCAGTAGCGCCGACACCGATCTGACGGCCCTGGCGTCCCTGCTGGATCAACAGCCGCAGCCCCTCGGGCCGGGTCGCGAGCTGCGGGGCCTGAACCTGGCGGCCCTGCAGCACCCCGCCGTGCTCGATCACTGGCTGCGCACCAGCCTGGCGGCCACCGAGCTGGTGATCGTGCGGCTGCTGGGGGGGCGCGGCCACTGGAGTTATGGCTTGGAGCAGCTCGGGCTCTGGGCCGCCGCGGCGCCCCAGCGTGAGCTGCTGGTGCTGGCGGGCACCGCTGAGGAGGACGACGCCCTGTTGCCCCTCGGCACCCTGCCGGAACCGCTGGCCCGGGCCTGCAGCCACTGCCTGAGGGAGGGGGGAGCGGCCAACTGGCGCGTGGTTGTTGACGCCCTTCACAGCCTGCTGGAGGGTCATGCGCCGCCGCCGCCGGTCCTGCAGCCCCTGGCGGATCCCCAACCCCACGACTGGCGCGAGGAACCCGGCCCGCGGGTGGGTGTCGTGCTGTATCGCGCGTTGCTGCAGAGCGGCGATCTGGCCTTGTGTGAGGCGCTGCTGGACGCCCTGCGCACCGCTGGCCTGGCACCGCGCGCCCTGTGGGTGAGCGGCCTGCGCAACGAGGCCGTGCAGCGGGGCGTCGCTGATCTCCTCGCTCGTGAGCGGGTGCAGGCGGTGCTCTGCACCACCTCATTCGCCTCCGTGCAGCTCGAGGAGGCGGGTCTTGGGGCGCCGCTGTGGGAGACCCTGGCCGTTCCTGTGCTGCAACTGCTGTGCAGCACCCAGAGCCGTGAGAGCTGGCGGGCCAGCCCTCTGGGGCTGGCCCCCCTGGATCTCACCCTGCAGATCGCCATGCCGGAGCTGGATGGCCGCATCACCACCCGGGTCGGGGCCTTCAAGGAGCTGGCGGGTGCCGACACCCGGCTGGCCACCGCCCTGCAGCACGTCATGCCGGACTGTGAGCGGTTGGCCTGGGTGGCCCAGCTTCTGTCCGAGTGGTGCCGCCTGCGCCAGACCCCCGCCGCTGAGCGGCGCCTGGCTCTGGTGCTGGCCAATTACCCCACCCGCAACAGCCGCCTGGCTAACGGCGTGGGGCTTGACACCCCCGCCAGCGCTGCCGCGATGCTGCACTGGCTCACGGCGGCGGGTTACCACACGGGTGCGGAAGGTGGCGAGGCCCTGCCCGCCGATGGCGACGCCCTGATTCAGCGGCTGTTGGCGGGCCGCAGCAACGATCCAGAGAGCCAGCACCGCCGGCCCCTGGCCCATCTGCCCCTGGAGACCTACAGGCGCTGGTACGGCTCCCTGCCGGTCGATGGTCGCCAGCGGCTGGAAGCCCGCTGGGGGCCGCCGGCCAGCGATCCAAGCCTGGAAGCCGGCGGCTTTCCGATCCACGGGCTGCGCTTCGGCCACGTGGTCGTCCTGATCCAGCCTGCACGCGGCTACGACCGTGATCCGGCCCTCAGCTACCACGCCCCTGACCTGCCCCCCACCCACGCCTACCTGGCGCAGTACCTCTGGCTGCGGGAGGTGGCGGCGGTTCAGCTCGTGTGCCATGTGGGCAAGCACGGCAACCTGGAGTGGCTGCCCGGCAAGGGGCTCGGGCTGTCGTCGAGCTGTTATCCGGAGTGGGCGCTGGGGCCGCTGCCTCACATCTACCCGTTCATCGTGAACGACCCCGGGGAGGGCTCCCAGGCCAAACGACGGGCACAGGCGGTGATCCTGGATCACCTCACACCGCCCCTGGGGCGTGCCGGCCTGCATGGCGACCTGCGCAGCCTCGAAGCCCGGATCGATGAATACTGGGAGGCAGTCCAGCTCGGCTCCGAACGGGCTGAGGCCCTGCGCAGCGCTGTGCTGGAGCAGTTGGTCGATCTACAGCTCCCCGATGCCTTGACCGTCGACGGCGCCGACCCGCTCGATGCCGCCGATGGCTACCTGTGTGAGCTCAAGGAGGCACAGATCCGCACAGGCCTGCATCGCTTCGGGCAGTTGCCCGAGCCGGAGGCCCTGGCGGAACTGCTGGCCTGTCTGGCCCGCCCCCCCCAGGCGCAGGGACTGGGGCTCACCCAGGCCCTGGCCCGCGATCACGGCCTGGAGCTGGATCCCTGGGCCGATCCGGAGGAGCTGCCGCTCAGCCCGGTGGATCGACCGCGGCTGGCGCAGCTCGGTCTGCCGGCGGCCCGCCACTGCGGTGATGCCATCGCCTGGCTCGAGCAGCAGGCTCTGGATCACTGCCGGGCCCTGCTGAACCCTCCTTCAGAAGCGTTGCCATCCGTGGTCGGCCCCGCCTGCGCTGCCGTGTCGGAGCGGATCCGCGGGGGGCTGCTCCCCAACCTGCTGCGCTGCGGCGACGCCGAGCGCAGCAG
>JBJTHL010000230.1:0-3702 GCA_046094445.1 Vulcanococcus sp. | reverse complement strand
CATCCAGCCCGATGAAGGGGCCGGTTTCGTGTTCGATGTGAAGGCCCCCGGCTCCGGCATGCGCAGCCGCCCGGTGGACATGCACTTCAGCTACGACGAATCCTTCGGCGAACCCTCCGATGAGGGCTACGTGCGGCTGCTAGCGGACGCCATGCTCGGCGACCCCACCCTGTTCACCCGCAGCGATGAGGTGGAAGCGGCCTGGCGCCTCTACACCCCCCTGCTGGAGCGCATCGAGGAGGCCCCCTGGCAGCTGCCGGTGCAGCCCTACGAGGCCGGCACCTGGGGCCCCAGTGCCGCAGACACCCTCCTGGCCGACGACGGCCTGATGTGGCGACGTCCCTGACGCCCGCTCGCCCACCCGCTGTTTCCTTCGCTGTTGACCCGCCATGGCCCCCCAGCTCACCCTGCAGGCCCCGTTGGAACTGCCCCCCGCCGAGGTGGCCAGCCACCTGGAGCGGCTCTGGAGCCAGGAGCTGCGCGAATCCCATGGCGCCGCCACCTTCACGCTGCTGGTGTGGGAGCCCTCCTGGCTGCAGCAGCAGCTGATCCGCACCGGCCGCATCGACGGCCCCCTCAGCGGCCTCCTGAATGAAGAGCTGCTGCAGGCCGCCCGCCAGGTGGTGGGGGAAGTGGCCCTGCCCCTCAGCACCGCCCCCATGGACCCGGAGGTGGCCTGGCGCCTCGGGCAGCAGCCGGGTCACCATGCCGCCGAAGACCTGCGCGGTCAGTTCGTGGATCGCGCCATCAGCGCCCACCGGCCCCGCCGGCTGATCACCCTGGCCCCCACCCTGGCGCCGGATCGGCCGCTGGAAACCCTGGTGGCCGCCTACTGCCCCCTGGCGGAGGAGCGCAGCGGCAGCGAGGACGCCTGCGGCGATGTGGTGGTGCTGCGCGGCGGCATGGGGGCCCTGCAGCAAGGTCTGCCGATGCTGCAACCGCTGATCCCCACGGAGCTGCCCTGCTGGGTGTGGTGGAACGGCTCGCTGGATGAATCCCCCGAGCTGCTGGAGGCCCTGGCCACCCCGCCGCGGCGCCTGGTGGTGGACAGCTCGATCGGCGCCCCGCGCCGCTGCCTCGATCTGCTGGTGGGGCGCATCGCCCTCGGCCAGGCCGTGAACGATCTCAACTGGCTGCGGCTGCGCACCTGGCGCCAATCCCTGGCCATGGTGTTCGACCCGCCGCGCCGCCAGAGCGCCCTGGAGGCGGTGGTGCAGCTCGACATCGATGTGGAGGGCAGCCACCCGGTGAAGGGCCTGCTGCTGGCGGCCTGGATCGCCGACCGCCTGGGCTGGCACCTGCAGAGCAGCTACTGGATCGATGCCGATGGTCCGGATGGCCGCGGCATCGGCGCCGAATTCCAGCGCAGCGACGGCCAGAGCGTGCAATTCCGCCTGATGCCCGTGCCGGTGGGCATCAGCAAGACCCACCCCGGAGCCCTGGTGGGCCTGCGGCTGATCTGTGCTCCCGCCGAGCAGACGCCCCTCTGCGTGATTCTCTGCTCGGAATCCGGCGGCTGCATGCGCCTGGAGGCCGGCGGTGTGGCCTCAATGAAGCTGGTGGAGGAGGTGGTGCCCCTGCCCAATGAGAGCGAGGAGATGGAGATGGCCCGGCTGCTGGGGGGCGGGCACGACAGCACCAATCCGCTGCTGGCCGCCGCCGCCCCGCTGGCTGCCAAGCTGCTGCCCAGCTGACCTGCGCCCCGGCGGCGCCCCTCCCCGTTCATGCCCTGCCTGATCGCCGCCCCGGCCAGCGGCAGCGGCAAGACCCTGGTGAGCCTGGCCCTCACCGCCCTGGCCCGCCAGCGCGGCCACACGATCCAGACCTTCAAGGTGGGGCCCGACTACCTCGACCCCCAGCTGCTGAGCGCCGCCAGCGGTCGCCCCTGCCGCAACCTCGATCCACTGCTCTGCGGCGACGCCTGGGTGCAGCGGAGCTTTCAACAGCACGGCAGCCGCAGCCAGCTGGCGCTGGTGGAGGGGGTGATGGGCCTGTTCGACGGCCGCGGCCCCGGCCCGGAGGGCAGCTCCGCCGCCGTGGCCAGCCTGCTGGGCCTACCGGTGGTGCTGGTGGTGGAAGCCAGTCGCCAGGCCGGCTCCCTGGCGGCCCTGGTGCGCGGCTTCCGCGATCACCAGCCCGGGCTGCCCTTCGCCGGCGTGGTGCTCAACGGCGTGGGCAGCGAACGCCATCACGCCCTGTTGGCGGAAGCCCTGGCCGGCATCGCCATGCCGCTGCTGGGGGCCCTTCCCCGCCACGACAGCCTGGCGCTGCCCTCCCGCCACCTGGGGCTGCTGCCGGCCCATGAGCTGCTGGATCTGCAGGAGCGGCTGGGGGCCTGGGCCGCCCTGGCGGAGCGCCATCTGGATCTGCAGGCCCTGCAACCGCTGCTGCAGGCACCGGCCGCGGCTGCCGCTGCGCCGCCCCCGGCGCCCACCGCGCCACAACCCACCGTGCCGATCGCCAGCGCCAGCGACGCCGCCTTCCACTTCCGCTACCCGGAAGCCGAGGAACTTCTGGCGGCTGAGGGGGTGGAGGTGCAGCCCTGGTCGCCCCTGGCGGATGCAGCGCTGCCGGCGGGGTGCCGCGGCCTGATCCTGCCAGGGGGCTACCCGGAACTGCATGCCGCTGAACTGGCCCGCAGCCACCGCAGCCTGGCGGCGCTCCGCGCGGCCGCAGCGCAGGGTCTGCCGATCTACGCCGAATGCGGCGGGCTGCTGCTGCTGGGCCGCGGCCTGCGCGACAGCCAGGGGGTGACGCAGCCGATGGCCGGTCTGCTGCCCTTCGCGGCCCAGCGCGGCAGCCTGAGCCTGGGCTACCGCGAGGCCCGCGTCAGCGCCGACGGCCTGGTGGTGCGCCAGGGGGAGCGGCTCTGCGGCCATGAATTCCACCGCTGGCAGCTGCAGCCGGATCAGGACGCCCCGCCCGAAGGCCTCTGGCAGCTGGAGGCCTGGGGCAGCCCCGCCCGGGCGGAGGGCTGGAGCCAGCCGAACCTGCACGCCAGCTGGCTGCACCTGCACTGGGGCGGCTGCCCCCAGATCCCGCGGCGGCTGGCCATGGCCGCCCGCCGTGGCCGACCCCCCAACGCCGTGGCAGGTTAAGAGTGGCTTTACGGAGAGTCGGGCGTGGAGAAACCTCTACCCAGGCAGATGAACTCCCAAGCGCCGAACTGGCTGTTCGCCGACATGAGCCCGCTGCAGCGCAGCAGCCGGGCGGCCCGGCTGGAGGAGTGGCGGCGGGTGGAGCGGGGCGAACCGCGCAGCGCCAGCCCCGGCGAACGCTGGCAGCTGATCGTGAATGGCCGGGTGCAGGGGGTGGGCTACCGGGCCAGTTGCTGCCAGAAGGCCAAGGATCTCCAGCTCAATGGCTGGGTGCGCAACCGGCCGGATGGGTCGGTGGAGGTGCAGGCGGAAGGACCGGTGCATCAGCTCACCGAACTGCTGCTGTGGTGTGAGCGCGGGCCGATGGGGGCGGAGGTGCTGAGCGTGGGGCGGGCGCTGCTGCCCCCCATCCGGGAAGACTGGTTCGAGATCCGGGCCTGATCCAGCCTGGGCGCACTCCCGCCACCCCCACCGCCCCATGCACTACGGCACCCTCTGGGCTGAGCTGCTGGCCTACGGCAGCGGCATCAGCCTGAGCCCGATCCACATCGGCCTGCTGTTGCTGCTGCTCCTGGGCCCCAACCCCCTGCGCCGCGGCGGCCTG
>JBJTHL010000229.1:0-3455 GCA_046094445.1 Vulcanococcus sp. | reverse complement strand
CGTTGGCGGGGGCGCCGCCGAGGCGGTCCTGGCAGGGGTGATCGGTGGCCGGGTCGCCGCCGGGGGGGCCGAGGCGATCCGGTTGCCGTCGCCTCAGCCGGCGCCGCGCCCCCGCCCCAGGTGCTCTGCCTGGGGGAGGCCCTGGTGGATCGTCTCAGCCCCCCCGGCGGCGACCCGGCCGCCGATCACCCCTGCCAAGACCGCCTCGGCGGCGCCCCCGCCAACGTGGCCTGCGGCCTGGCGCGGCTCGGCACCCCCGCCGCCTTCCTCGGCCGCCTCGGCCGCGACGCGATCGGCGCCTCCTTCGCGGAGCTGTTCGCCGCCCGCGGCGTCAACACTCGCGCCCTGCAGTGGGACGACCACCACACCAGCCCGATGCCGCCCAGGTGCAGGCCTTTCTGGCGCAGCAGCCGGCCTGACGGCCGCCGCCCCTGCAGGGGTTAGGAGCTAGGAGCTGGTGCGCAGCTGCGCCAGCCGGCCCGCGTCCGGGTTGGTCCCATCCGCCAGGGCCAGCTCCAGGCGCCAGGCGCCGTCCGGTTCGAAGCTCAGCCGGCTCGGCCACTCCACCGCCAGCAGCGCCCCCAGGGCCAGGGCTTCCTCCTCCTCCTGGGCGAACAGCTCATCGGCCGCCGCCGGCAGCTCCAGCCGGTAAAGGTCGAGGTGCACCAGGGCCCCGCGCGGGCCGCCGTAGTGCTGGGCCAGGGCGAAGGTGGGGCTGGTCACCGGTTCGTCGATGCCGAGGGCGGCGGCGATGCCCTGCACCAGGCAGGTCTTGCCCGCCCCCAGATCCCCCGCCAGCAGCAGGGGCGGCCGGGGTGCCGCCGGGGCCGCCGCCGGTAGCGCCAGCCAGCGCTCCGCCAGCCTGCGGCCCAGCTCGGTGGTGGCGGCCGCATCGGCCAGAAACACGCGCTGTGAATCCATCCCGGTAGATTGCCTGCAAGCGAGCCCGAAGCCTCGGCGTCTCTGCAGATATTCCCCAACCTCCCGCTGCCGGCAGCACGTGTGCGCCAGCCGAGCGAGAGGGTTGCACAACCCAATCCCTACCCACAGACGCACCATGGTGGCCACCCCCACGGCTCCTGCCCTGCAGAGCACCAGTTCCTATGTGATCGCCGATATCAGCCTGGCTGATTTCGGCCGCAAGGAGCTGAACATCGCCGAAACCGAGATGCCCGGCCTGATGGCCCTGCGGGCCAAGTACGGCGCTGAGCAGCCCCTCAAGGGCGCCCGCATCGCGGGTTCGCTGCACATGACGATCCAGACCGCCGTTCTGATCGAAACCCTCGTGGCCCTCGGCGCCGAGGTGCGCTGGGCCAGCTGCAACATCTTCTCCACCCAGGACCACGCTGCGGCCGCCATCGCTGCCGCCAACATTCCTGTGTTCGCCTACAAGGGCGAAACCCTGGATGAGTACTGGGCCTTCACCCACCGCATCCTCGAGTGGGGCGATGGCGGCACCCCCAACATGATCCTCGACGACGGCGGCGATGCCACCGGTCTCGTGATCCTCGGCACAAAGGCCGAACAGGACCTCTCCGTTCTCGACAACCCCTCCAACGAAGAGGAGACCGCCCTCTTCAACAGCATCCGCCAGAAGCTTGCCGCCCAGCCCGGCTTCTATTCCCGTATTCATGCCGCCATCCAGGGCGTCACGGAAGAAACCACCACGGGTGTGGCCCGTCTGTATCAGCTGCAGAAGAGCGGTGAACTGCCCTTCCCGGCGATCAACGTCAACGACTCGGTGACGAAGAGCAAGTTCGACAACCTCTACGGTTGCCGCGAATCGCTGGTGGACAGCATCAAGCGCGCCACCGACGTGATGGTGGCCGGCAAGGTGGCCCTTGTGCTGGGCTACGGCGATGTGGGCAAGGGCTCGGCCCAGTCGCTGCGCGGCCTCGGCGCCACCGTGATGATCGCCGAAATCGACCCCATCTGCGCCCTGCAGGCGGCGATGGAGGGCTATCGCGTGGTGCGTCTCGAAGACGTGGTGCGCGATGTGGACATCTTCGTGACCGCCACCGGCAACTTCCAGGTGATCCGTCACGAGCACCTGATCCAGATGAAAGATCAGGCGATCGTGTGCAACATCGGCCACTTCGATAACGAGATTGATGTGGCTTCGCTCAAGCAGTACCCCTGGGATAACATCAAGCCCCAGGTGGATCACATCACCCTGCCCAGCGGCAACAAGATCCTCCTGCTGGCTGAAGGCCGTCTGGTGAACCTGGGCTGCGCCACCGGCCACCCCAGCTTCGTGATGAGCAACTCCTTCACCAACCAGGTGCTGGCTCAGATCGAGCTGTTCACCAAAGGTGACCAGTACGAGAAGCAGGTGTATGTGCTGCCCAAGCACCTCGATGAGATGGTGGCCCGCCTCCACCTCGACAAGATCGGCGCCAAGCTCACCGAGCTCACCCAGCAGCAGGCCGACTACATCAACGTGCCCGTCGAAGGCCCCTACAAGCTCGACCACTACCGCTACTGATCGCTCCACCCACGGCTGATCTGAGAGTCATCCACGGCTGATTCGCTTCCAAGGCGGATTCGCTTTCAAGGCCAGCCCCCCGGCTGGCTTTTTTATTGGCTCCCGGGTGAGGCGGGGTGGAAAGCGGGGTGGCCGCGGTGGCTGTGGTCGTCGTCGTCGATTTGGTGTCTTGGGGTCTTGGTGCCTTTGCGGTTGTGTATTCAGTTGGATATCCACGGATATCCAACTGAATACAGTCCTAAACAGGCATCCCCTTCCCCCCTTCCCCGTTCCTTCTTCCTTCCCTCTTTCTTTTCCGTTCCATTCCCCGCCCGGTCCTCTGTCCCCGCCTGGCGGCCCGGTCTGGTGGTCGCACCGATCAGCGAGCACCGCCGGGTGGGTAGGGGAGAGGGGAGAATGGCCGCGCGCGTTCCGCACCCCGTCATGCTTCATCACCTCAATGATCTGGTGGAGCAGTGGGTGGCCCAGTGGGGCTACTTCGGCATTTTTGCCGCGATGGTGCTGGAGAACGTGATCCCGCCGATCCCCTCAGAGGTGATCATGCCCTTGGCCGGGTTCTACGTGGGCCAGGGCAAGCTGGGGTTCATCGGTGTGGTGCTGGCCGGTCTGCTGGGCACGGTCGTCGGCGCCCTGCCCTGGTACGGCATCGGCCGGCTGGTGAATGAGCAGCGGCTCAAGCAGTGGGTGGAGCGCCACGGCCGCTGGCTGGGGGTGTCCGTGCAGGAGCTCGATGATTCTCGCCACTGGTTCCAGCGCCATGGCGCCGCCGTGGTGTTCTGGGGCCGCCTGATCCCCGCCATCCGCACCCTGATTTCGGTGCCGGCGGGGATCGAGCTGATGCCCTTCGGTCCGTTCCTGTTCTGGACCACCGCCGGCAGCCTGGTGTGGAACGTTGCCCTCACCGCTGCCGGCTGGTCCCTGGGCAGCAACTGGAATCAGGTGCTGGCCTGGATCAAGCCCGTGGAGGGCA
>JBJTHL010000228.1:0-2673 GCA_046094445.1 Vulcanococcus sp. | reverse complement strand
ATCTACCGGGGCGCGGTGCCGTTCATCCTTCTCCAGCTGGCCGTGGTGCTCCTGATCCTGCTGTTCCCCCAGCTGGTCACCACCCTGCCGTCCCTCGCCCGAGCTGGCGGCTGATGCCCTGTCCCCTGGCGCCGCAGGCGCTCGGCTGTCCCTAACCTGTGGGGAACCACTCCGGTGGCATGACGCTCGCGACCCCTCCCATCCTTCGCCCCGAGACCCTGCCGGACCCACCTCTTCTCGCCCTCCCCAGGGATCTGCGGCTCACGCCGGAGCAATTTGCTTTGGTCTGCGCCGCCAACCCCGATGCCGTGCTCGAGCTTGCCGCCGATGGTCGGCTGATCCCCATGACACCCACCGGCGGAGACACCGGAGCCCGCAACAACGCCCTGCTGTTTCAGCTCAACCTGGCGTTGCAAGGTCTCCCCCCATGCTTCCAGGTGTTTGACAGCTCCACCGGCTTTCAGCTTCCCGATGGGGCGGTGGTCAGCCCCGACGCCGCCCTGGTGCGCCTGGAGCGGTGGCAGGCCCTCGCGCCGGAGCAGCGGCGTGGCTTCCCTCCCCTCTGCCCCGATCTGGTGATGGAGCTGGCCAGCGAGAGCGATGCGGGCCCTCGAGGCCTTGAGGCTCTGCGCCAAAAGATGGACCTTTATCTACGCCATGGAGCACAGATCGGCTGGCTTGTGCTGCCGCAAGCGCTTCAGGTGGAGGTTTGGCAGGCGGGCAAGGGCGACAGCGTGCTCCTCCGCCAGCCCGCCAGTTTGGCTGGATCAGCCCTGCACCCCGATCTTGTGGTGAACCTCGAACCGTTCTGGACTCTTTGCGTTCATGCGCAGCACGGCTGAGGCCCTGATCCGCTTCGACCAGCTGAATCCGGTGCAGCCGGAGGAGTTGATTGGCAGCTGGCGGGGCGAAGGCTTCGCCACCGGCCATCCCCTCGATGGGCTGCTGGAGGCCTGGCACTGGCAGGGCAAGCGCTTTGAGAGCGTGGAGGAGGTGCATCCCCTGGTGTTCAGGGCCGCGGGCGGCGGCCTGGTGCACTTGGATCCCGCCCGGGTGCCGATGGCGCTGTTGCGGGCGAGCTGGGTGGGCCGGTTGATTCCTTTTGGCGGGCTGGCGCCCTGGCTGGCGCCGCTGGTGGCCACCCGCCATTCGGCCGCCCGCCTGCGCAGCATCTTCCACCGAGGCAAGCTGTCGGCCGCGATGATCTACGACCACCTGCCGATCGTGGATGTGTTTCGCCGGCTGGATGGCACCAGCTTGCTGGGGGTGATGGATGCCAAGGGGATGGCTCAGCCGTTCTTTTTTGTGTTGCGGCGGCAGGGGGGCTGAGGGGCGATCAGGCTCATGGGAAGCGGCTGCCTTTGAGCAGGGGGATGGCTTCGGCTTTCACCGACCGCCAGAAGGGCGCATCGCCATGGCGGGCCAGCAGCTGGGGGGCCGCCACCAGGGGTTGGAGCGGCAAGGGGCAATCTTGCAGCGCGGCAAACACGGCGTCGTAGGCGTCGAGCAGGCGGCGGTCGGCCAGGCCCATCACGAGCAGATCCACATCCGAGTGGCGGCATGCTGTACCGCGGGCCCAGCTGCCAAACAGCCAGAGCCCCTGGGGGTGCACCTGCTCCACCAGGGTTTCCAGTGCGGGAAGCAGCTCGCCCCGCAAGGCAACCGGCAGATGGGTGACTTCGATCCGGGAGTGGAGCTCAGGCTGCATGCTCCCTTGCGCTGCCAAAGAAAACTGTAGGGCTTGCCTGGAGGGTCAGGTCTCAGCGGAGAGGCCGGCCAGCAGCTCGCGGAGCGCGGGGATCTTGGGCTGATCGGCTGGCGCCAGGCGCCCCTGGCGCTCCAAGGTTTCCAGCAGGGTGAGAGCCCGCTGGAGCTGAGCGGGGCTGGGGGGATCGGCCGCCAGGCCGGTCTTCACCAGCGAGGTTGCCAGATCGATTTGAAGATCGGCGCGATCGGGCTCGGCGGTGGCCAGGCGCTCCCTGATTTGCAGGCTGTTGAGATACATCTGGCGAGCGGGTTCTCCTTGTCCGAGGGCTTGATAGAGATCGCCCATTTTGTTGTAGGAGACGGAGAGATCGCGCTGAAGATCGGCGCGATCGGGCTCGGCCGTGGCCAGGCGCTCCCTGATTTGCAGGCTGTTGAGATAGGCCTGGCGAGCGGGTTCTCCTTGTCCGAGGGCTCGATAGAGATCGCCCATGCGGTTGTAGGAGACGGAGAGATCGCGCTGAAGATCGGCGCGATCGGGCTCGGCCGTGGCCAGGCGCTGGTTGCGGGCCAGCAGCTGTTGGGAGCGCTCCAAGGCCCGATCCGTCAGGCCCAGCGCCCCATGGGCGCTGGCCTCGGCAACGGCGATCGAAGGGAAGCCGCTGTGATCCAGCGGCAAGGTGTCCAGCACCTCAGCGGCCAGGGTGGCGACGGCCAGGGTTTGGCTCAGTTCCTGCAGCTTCTCCAGGCAACCCTGGGCCACGCCCGCCGCCTGGTCGAATTGTCCGCCCTGCAGGTAATTGCGCAGGGCCTCGATGCCGTCCTCCAGGGCGTGGGTGTCGTTGCGGGCGCGCCAGATCCGGTAGTCGCCGGCCCGGCGGCAGCGCTCCGCCAGATCGCTCGGCGCCCTCCCCGCCGCCAGGCCCCCGGCCGGCCAGCGGGGCACCCCGGCCTGGCCCGCGCTGGCGC
>JBJTHL010000227.1:0-3307 GCA_046094445.1 Vulcanococcus sp. | reverse complement strand
GCGGTGGCCTTCGCTAGGATGGCGGATTGGTCCATCGACGATCAGGGCAGCATGAGCAGCACCCTCAGCACCAGCCTCAGCGGCCTGGATGGCATCAACCCCTCGCTGACGCGCTACGGCCGCAGTGAGCCGGCGCCGGTGCTGCCCCTACGGGAAGAGCCGGATCTGCTGAGCTGGCTGGAGAGCAGCGGCCGCCTGGTGGCCGATGAGGAAACCGCCGCCGCCGATGTGAGCACGGTGGAAGAGGAGGAACTCTCGGCGCTGATGGGCGAAAAAGAGGATTACAACGCCGCCGACGAGGCCAGCGAGGAAGACTGGGAGGACTGAAGCCTCCCGCCCCGTGGCCTCCCCGACCCGGCTGATCGCCTCCCTGCCCGGCAACAGTCGCCAACTGGCGCTGCTGCTGGGCTTGTTGCTGCTGGGGCTGGCGCTGGCCAGCGATGTGTGGATCAGCCAGGCGCCGCAGCTGAGCCTGCCGCTGCTGCTGGCCGCCCTGATCAGCGCCGGGCTCTGCCGCTGGGGGGTGCCGCGGCTGCGGCAGCTCAAATTCGGCCAGGTGATCCGCGAGGACGGTCCCCAGGCCCACCTCAGCAAGGCCGGCACCCCCACCATGGGCGGCCTGCTGGTGGTGCCGGTGGGGGTGATCGTGGGGGCCCTGAGCGCGCCGGAGATCCGCTCAGACGGCGGCCGCCTGCTGGCGGTGGCTGCGATCACCCTGGCCTACCTGGCCATCGGCGCCACCGACGACTGGCGCAGCCTCACCAAGCGCCACAACACCGGCCTCACGGCGCGGGGGAAGCTGCTGCTCCAGGCCCTCAGCGCCACACTGTTCCTGGCCTGGGCCTGGTGGAGCCAGCAACTCCCCAGCGGCGACATCGCCCTGCCCCTGGGCTGGGTGCTGCCCCTCGGCCTGCTGATCTGGCCCCTGGGCCTGTTTGTGTTCCTGGCGGAGAGCAACGCCACCAACCTCACCGATGGCCTCGATGGCCTGGCGGCCGGCTGCGGCGCCATCGTGTTCAGTGGCCTGGGGGTGCAGCTGCTGCTGCGCGGCCACAGCGGGGATCCAGCCCTGGCCGGTTTCTGCGCCGCCATGGCCGGCTGCTGGCTGGGCTTTCTGCTGTTCAACCGCCACCCCGCCCGGGTGTTCATGGGCGACACCGGCTCCCTGGCCATGGGGGCGGCCCTGGCGGCGGTGGCGCTTCTCAGCAACAGCCTCTGGCCGCTGCTGCTGATGGGCGGGGTGTTCCTGGCGGAATCCCTCTCGGTGATCGCCCAGGTGTGGGTGTTCAAAGCCACCAAAGGGCCCGATGGGGTGGGCCGGCGGGTGCTGCGCATGGCACCGCTGCACCACCACTTCGAGCTGGGGGGTGCCAGCGAGCAGCAGGTGGTGGTGGGCTTCTGGGGGGTGAGCCTGCTACTGGTGGTGGCAGGCCTGCTGCTGTTGCCCTGAGGGTTCCGCCATGGCGTATTTCACCTGGAAAGAAGCGGGCCTGACGGCCGACTGCGCCAGCCTGGAGGCCATGGCTGCCCGCTTCGAAGAAGCGGCGGCCCTGATGCGTCAGATGGCCGGGGAGGGCTTCGTGCTCGAGCGCCACAGCGATGGCCAGCACATCACCCACAGCGATCCGGCCACCTTCGAGGCCTACGGCTTCATCGATGAGCAGTCGCCCGTGCGGCAGCTCAACCTGATCGACCCGGGCTGACGTCCAGCCGCCTCAACCGGGCCGGCGCAGGTAACCCACCAGCCACACGACCACGAACGCCAGCGACGACACCCCCAGGTAGATCAGCGTCCAGCGCTGAAGGGTGTCGATGTCCCAGCCGTTGAGCAGGCCCTTGGCGGCATCGCCGGCAGTGGCATAGGCCAGCGGCAGCCAGGCGAGCGGGGAAAGCAACGGCACGGGGCGAGGTGCGGCGTCAGGATCGGTGCAGTCTCTCGCCCCAGCCGCGGCCATGGCCAGTTCCACCTTCCCCCGCAGCCTGATGCTCCTGGGCAGCGGCGAACTGGGCAAGGAGGTGGCGATCGCGGCCCAGCGCCTCGGCTGCCGCGTGATCGCGGTGGATCGCTACGCCGGTGCACCGGCCATGCAGGTGGCCGATGTGGCCGAGGTGGTGGCCATGACCGACCCCGAGGCCCTCAAGGCGGTGGTACGGCGCCACAACCCGGATGTGCTGATCCCGGAGATCGAGGCCCTGGCGGTGGATGCCCTGGCGGAGCTGGAGGCGGCCGGCACCACGGTGATCCCCACGGCCCGGGCCACGGCGGTGACCATGAACCGCGACCGCATCCGCGACCTGGCGGCCAGCGAGCTGGGGCTGCGCACCGCCCGCTTCGCCTATGCCGAAAGCGCCGACGCCCTGGCCGCCGCGGCCGAACCGCTGGGCTGGCCGGTGGTGGTGAAACCGGTGATGAGCTCCTCCGGCAAGGGCCAGAGCGTGGTGCAGGGACCCGAGGGGATCGCAGCCGCCTGGGAGGCGGCGCTGGCGGGCGCCCGCGGCAGCGGCGCGCGGGTGATCGTGGAGGAGTTCCTGCAGTTCGAGCAGGAGATCACCCTGCTCACGGTGAAGCAGTGGGATGGGCCCACCCTGTTCTGCCCGCCGATCGGCCACATCCAGGAGCGGGGCGATTACCAAACCAGCTGGCAGCCCGCCCATCTGGAATGGGAGCAGCTGGCGGCCGCCCAGGCGATGGCCCGGCGCGTCACCGACAACCTGGGCGGTGCCGGCCTGTTCGGCGTGGAGTTCTTCCTCTGCCCCACGGCTGCCGGCGGCAGCGAGGTGGTGTTCTCGGAGCTGTCCCCCCGCCCCCACGACACCGGTCTGGTGACCCTGGCGGGCCAGAACCTCAGCGAATTCGAGCTGCACCTGCGGGCGGTGCTGGGCTTGCCGATCCCGGAGATCCGCTCCACCGGCCCCGCCGCCAGCCGCGTGATCCTGGCGGAGCACACCTGCAACGCCGTGGCCTTCAGCGGCCTGGAGCAGGCCCTGGCCGAAGCCGATGTGCAGGTGCTGCTGTTCGGCAAACCCGATGCCCGCCCGCATCGCCGCCTCGGGGTGGCCCTGGCGGCCGGCGCCAGCCTGGAGGAAGCCCGCCGCCGGGCCGATCAGGCCGCTGCCGCTGTGCAGGTGCTGCCACTGGATTGAGCCAGAGCCCACTGGCGGCAAGGGGAGACGCGCCTTAACCTGCGCCCACGCCAACCCGCCATGACCCCGGCCCTGCCCAATCCCGCCCCCGACCGTCGGGATCGCACCCCACGGCGGCGACGCAGCGGCGAACGGGCCCCCGTGGCCGACATCGGCGAGAGGC
>JBJTHL010000226.1:0-10361 GCA_046094445.1 Vulcanococcus sp. | reverse complement strand
CGATCCAGGGCATGGCGGCGCTGCTGAGGCTGGCGCCACGGCCGCTCTCGTAGTGCTCCACCGCCTTGATCAACCCCAGGCAACCCACCTGGCTGAGGTCCTCGAAGTCGTGACCGCTGCGGCGGCTTTCCAGGCGCGCGGCCTGGCGTTGCTGATCGCCCTGCAGCCGCTGCTGCCGCTCAATCCCGTGCTGCTGTGCATCGGTTTTGCCGCCAGCTTCGCCGCCAAGCTGGCGGATACCTGCGGCAGTGAGGTGGGCAAGCGCTGGGGCCGCCACACCGTGCTGATCACCTCCCTGCGGCCGGTGCCCCCCGGCACCGAGGGGGCCATCAGCCTGGAGGGCACGGCCGCCAGCCTGGTGGGGTCGGCCGTGATGGCAGCCCTGATGCTGGCCCTGGGGCTGCTGCAGGGTCAGCAGGCCTGGCTGTTGGTGACAGCCATCGGCCTGCTGGCCACCCTGATCGAGAGCGGCATCGGCGCCGGCCTGCAGGGGCGCTGGCGCTGGCTGAGCAATGAGCTGGTGAACGGCCTGCAGACCCTGATCGCCGCCCTGCTGGCCATGGCGGCCGCCGCCCAGCTCGGCCTGGCCTGAGCGGAGCGGCAGCGACCGTTCAGGCCCCCGCCAGCAGCGGCTCCAACGCACTGCGCAGCTGCGCCACCAGCGCCTCGAAGCGCCGCTGGGCCACCCGACCGC
Source organism: Vulcanococcus sp. (assembly GCA_046094445.1). GTDB lineage: Bacteria > Cyanobacteriota > Cyanobacteriia > PCC-6307 > Cyanobiaceae > Vulcanococcus. Next base: position 9,667 of record JBJTHL010000226.1, on the reverse strand, counting down.
TGAGCCCCAGCGAGGCGCCGATGGTCCCCCAGGCCTGTTGGCGCAGCACCCGCGCCAGCAGCAGCCGGCGCTGGTCGCGGTGCAGGCGCCGGAGTTGCCGCCACAGCAGCTGGCGCCGCTCGCTGCGGATCGCCGCCCCATAGCGATCGCTGGCGCTGGCCGGATCGAGCAGCTGATCCTGCAGGCAGCCGCCCTCGCCGCCGGCACCGCCCAGGGGTTGCTGCAGGCTGGCCATGGTCAGGGCCTGCTGCAGCCCCAGGGCCTCCTGCCAGCGCTGCAGGCTGCAGCCGAGAGCCGCGGCCAGCTCCGCGGCTGGCAGCGGCGGCAGCTGCTGTTGCTGACGCCGGGCCTGCAGCTGCTGGCCGCGCTGGTGCAACTCCCGGAGGGTGCGGCCACCGCGCAGGGCCTGGCCGCGATCGCGCAGGTGCTGGCGGATTGCGCCCACGATCCAGGGCATGGCGGCGCTGCTGAGGCTGGCGCCACGGCCGCTCTCGTAGTGCTCCACCGCCTTGATCAACCCCAGGCAGCCCACCTGGCTGAGGTCCTCGAAGTCGTGACCGCTGCGGCGGCTTTCCAGGCGCGCGGCCTGCCACACCAGCGGCAGGTTGGCTTGCACCACGGCGTTGCGGTTGGCCAGGCTGCGATCGCTGGTGTAGCGCGCCAGCAGTTGGGCGTTGCGCTGCCCGTAGGCGCTGTTCACGGGGCTGCGGTGGGTGGATGGGGAAGCCATGGAGGGGGTGTTGATCCGTACTTCCACGGTCATCCGCAGGTCCCTGGGCCGGCGTCGTCCGGCTGGGCGGATTGGGATCCCTCGATCGAGGGATTCAACGGGGATTCACGCCAGTGGGGTGCTCACCCCCAGGGGCTGCAGATCCGCCCACTGCAGCAGAGCCGGCCACTGGCGCACCCGCTGGAACACCTGGCGATGCCCCTCGCTGTTGAGGTGCACTCCATCCGACCCCAACCACTGCAGCCAGGCCGGATCCGCCAGCAAGGTGTCCAGCAGCGGCAGGAACGGCACATCCGCCTCCAGGCAGGCCTCCTCCAGCAGTCCGTCGTAGCGCCGCACCTGCTCCAGCCCGTACCAGAGCACCTCGGCGTAGGGCATCACCGCCTCATCCACCGGCGTCAACCCCAGCACCAGCACCGGCGCGATCGCCTTGGCCTGCTGCAGCAGCTGCAGCAGGCCGAACAGGAAGCCCTCAGGGTCGAGCTGCGGGCGGCCGTCGGGCCGGCCCACGCGGGCGCTGTCGTTGAGGCCCACCGCCAGCAGGATGCCGTGGGGTTGCTGGCGCCGCAGTTCGCCGCGGCAGCCCACCTCGGCCGCCAGCCGCGCCGCCACCCGTTCCAGCCCATCGCCCCGCACCCCCAGCGGGTAGAGCACCGGCCCTGCGGGCAGGCCCATCCAGTGGCGGCGCAGCCGCTCACACCAGCCGCCCTCCTCGGGATCGCCCCAGCCGTACACGCCGCTGTCGCCCACCACGATCAGCTTGCGGGGGATCGTGAGCGGCATCGGCGGGTGCGGTCAGGCGCCGCCCAGCAGACGCCGGCGGACACGGTCGCTGAGATCTTCCCCCACCAGGGTGAGCAGCGCATAGGCCAGCAGCAGCACCGCCAGCTGATCCCAGGCGAAGGCGCTCAGGCTCTCGCGCAGCTGGCTGCCCAGCCCCGTGCCTGCCACCAGTCCCACCACCACCGTTTCCCGCAGGATCACATCCGCGCGGTAGGCGCCGTAAGCCAGGTAGGAGCGGGCCAGACCGCTGTAGCGGCCGTAGAGCAGCGCCAGCCGCGGCCCGCAGCCGGCCGCCAGCAGCCCCTGCTCCGCCGCAGGGCCGGCGGCCTCTGCCCCCTCCAGCAGCAGCCGCCCGAGGATGCCCAGGTTGTGGAAGCCCAGGGCCAGGGCGGCGGTGATCACACCGGGCTTGAGCACGAACAACAGCAGCAGCGCCGTGAGCGGCGGCGGCCACAGCCGCCCCAGGGCCCAGAGCAGCTGCAGCACCCGCCGGCCCCAGGGCCAGGGCGCCACCAGCAGCAACAGCAATGGCGCCCCGCCCACAGCCAGACCCGTCGCCAGCAGCATCAACGTGAGGGTGCCGGCCACCAGGCCGGGCCAGGGCAGCGCCAGGGCATCGGCCCAGCCCCGCGGCGCCACTGGCGGCAGCGGCTGCCAGTGCAGCAGTTCCGCCGGCTGCACCGCCAGCGCCTGGCCCACCACCAGCAGCGCCGGCAGCAGCAGCAACCCCGCCAGCAGCAGTTCGCGGCCGCGACGCCCCACCTCCGGCTGGGCATGTCCCCCGGTGCGACTGGGGCCGGTGCCCCGCAGTCCGAAGCGTCCCGGCATCGCCCAGCGGCGGCGCAGGGCGCCCACAGCCGTTTCCAACAGCAGCATCAAGGCCAGCAGCAGCCACAGCCCGCTCCACAGCTCCTGGAACTGCAGCGATTGCAGGGTGAGCAGCAGCTCGTTGCCCAGGCCCCCCAGGCCGAACACCCCCAGCAGCGTGGCGCTGCGCAGGGCGCATTCCAGCCGGTAGCCGCCGTAGCTGATCACCCCCGGCAGCAGCGGGGGGCCCAGGGCCGTCAGCAGGGCAGCGGGGGCCGCTGCACCGGCCGCCCGCAGGGCCCGCAGCGGGCCGGTGGGCAGGGCATCGAGCAGGTCGCTCACCACCCGCGCCACCAGGGCGCCATAGGGAATCGCGATCGCCAGCACCGCCACCACCGGCCGCTGGCCCAGCAGCTGAAGCAACAGCAGGCCCCAGATCAATTCATGGATCGAGCGCGGCAGCGCCAGCAGCCGGCGGATCGCTTCGGCCGGCAGGCTGGTGCCGCAGAGCTCCCGCCAGAGCAGGCGCGAGCTGGCCAGCCCCAGCATCAACCCCAGCGCCAGGCTGAGGGCCCAGCCCAGCAGGGCCATGCCCGCCGTGACCCCCAGCCCCTGCAGCAACGACTGCAACAGCAGTGGATCGCGCGAGGGGGTGATGGCCGCCCAGGCGAACTGGCCGATCAGCTCCCAGCCGCCGCCATGCACCAGGGCGGGCAGGACGAGCAGCACCGGCAGCAGCACCAGGGCCGGCAGCAGCGGCAGTAGGGGCGCCGCGGGGCGGCTCAGGGCGAGCCTCATGACTCCCCGGCGTAGAGCTCCGCCAGCAGGGCCGGCTCCACGGCGTGGCTGGGGCGATCGAACAGCACCCGCCCGGCCCGCAAACCGATGGCGCGATCGAAGCCCGCCAGCAGATCGGGCCGGTGCAGGCTGAGCAGCAGGGCGCGGGGTGCCGCGGCCTGGCGCAGCAGCAGATCCAGCAGATCCGCCGCCAGGCGTGGATCCAGGCTGGCCAGGGGTTCATCGGCCAGCAGCAGGCTGGGCTGCTGCCGCAGCAGCCGCGCCAGGGCCACCCGCTGGCGCTGGCCGCCGGAGAGGGCCGTGACCGGCTGGCTGAGCAGGGTGGGATCGAGATCCACCTGCTGCAACGCCATGGCGCAGGCCTCGCTCTCCAACGGCACCAGCAGGTTCAGCACGGCCCGCGGCCAGCCCCAGGCCGCCAGCCGCGCGGCATTGAGGTTCTGCTGCACGCTCAGCTCCTCGATCAGGCGCAGGTCCTGCCAGAGGGTGCCGATGCGGGCCTGCTGGCGCCGCCGCCGGCCGGCCTGACGGGCCCGCGGTTCCCCCTGCCACAGCACCGTGCCCCGCTCGGGCGCCAGCACCCCGTTGGCCACCGCCAGCAGGGTGCTCTTGCCCGCCCCGCTGGCCCCCAGCAGCGCCACCCGCTCCCCGGCTGTCAGCTGCAGCGACACCGCCTCCAGCCGTGGCCGGCCGCGGCCCGGCACCTGGATCTCGCGCAGCTCCAGCAGCGGGGGGCTGGTGTGGTGCGTGCTGGCGCTGGGTCCGTTCATTCGGACCATGCTGCCTGGCTATGGGAGCGTGAAACGAAACACGATCAGCGCCAGGATCACGCCCACCAGCGCCACCTCCAATAGATCCGGGCCGCGGGGATTCATGGCGGCTCAGCGGGCGGTTCGGCGGCCCCGCTCCAGCCGGGCCACCGACGGCAGGGCCAGGGCACCGATCAGCAGCGGCACCTCCACCCACAGCAGCCCGTTGGCCAGGGCGATCACCACCAGATCGAGCACCGCCAGGGCCCGCAGGAACAGCGACCACACGTCGTCGCCCTCGCTGCTGGCCCGTTGCCAGAGCACCAGGCCAGCCAACAGCAGCACCGCATCCAGCAGCAGGGTCATGGCGTCGGTCAGCGGCGCAGACCTGTCGATTGTGACCGGTCCGCGCCGCCCGTGCCCAGGGTCCTCAGCGGATCTTGCCGATCTGGCGACCCACCTGCTCGATCTGGCTGTAAGCGCTGGCACTGGCGCCGGTGAACTGCTGGGCACCGAACAGGCTGAGGATCTTCTTCTGCTCGGGATCGCTGGGCCGCCAGCTCAGGATCGCCGTCTGCAGGCGGCCGGTGAAGCCCTTGCCGAAACGCTTGTCGAGATTGCCCTGGGCGATCCAGTGGTAGTCCTGATAGCCGGGCGTCCGCCAGATCGGAATCACCTTGGCGCGGTTGGCCTTGCCGTCGTGCAGGCTGGCGCGCCACACCTGTTCGTTCACGGCGCCGGCGTCGTAGGCGCCGCTCTGCACCAGGGCGATCGTGGCGTCGTGGCTGCCGCTGAACCCGGGCGCACCACCGGCGAAGTCGGTCAGTTTCACGCCCGCCTTGGCGAGGAAGTACTGGGGCATCAACCGGCCGGAGGTGGAGCTCTCCGAGCCGAAGGTGAAGCGCTTGCCCTTGAGCTCCGTGAGCCCTTGCACGGTGCGGATCGGTTGCAGGCCGCTGCGGGTGCTGGCGATGAAGATCGTGTGGAAGGAGGCGTCGATGTCGCGCTGGGCCAGCACCTGGGAGCCGGGTTTCTGCAGGCGGGCCTGCACACCGGTGAGACCGCCGAACCACACCAGATCCAGATCGCCGGTGCGGAAGGCGCTCACGGCGGCGGCGTAGTCCGTGACCGGCACATATTTCACGCTCACGCTCAGCTGCTTGCTGAGTTCATTGGCCACCAGCCCGTAGAGGCGGTTCAGCTTCTCCGGCTTCTGATCGGGGATGGCACTGATGCGCAGCACCGGGGCCGGCTGGCTCTGGGCCTGGGCGGCGGGCAGGGGTAGGGGTGCGTTGGGCAGGGCCGCCGGCAGCAGGGCCAGGCTGAGGCCTGCCAGCACGGCGGCCGGACGTTCTCGGCGCAGCAGGGAGAACAGCGACATCAAGGCAGCGGCGGATCATCCGCCGGCAATACGACGTCCCGATTGTGCCGGCTGCTCAGAGGCTGGCCATGAACCGCCCGAGGCGGGCCAGGCCGTCGTCGATGGTGGCCGGGCTGGCGGCGCAGGAGAGGCGGATGCAGCGGTCGTCGCCGAAGGCCACCCCCGGCACCACCGCCAGCCCCTGCTCCTCCAGCAGCCGGTTGCAGACGGTCATCGAATCCAGGCCGCTGCTGCTGATATCCGGGAAGGCATAGAAGGCCCCTTCCGGCGGCAGCAGCTGCAGGCCGGGGATGGCCCGCAGCCCGTCGCTGAGCAGGCGGCGGCGCTGGCTGAACTGCTCGGCCATCGCCTGCACGCAGTCGCGCGGGCCGCTGATCGCCGCCAGGGCGCCGTACTGGGCAAAGGAGCACACGTTGCTGGTGCTCTGGCTCTGCAGCGCGATCGCCGCCTTCACCACCGCCGTGGGTCCCGCCAGCCAGCCGATGCGCCAGCCGGTCATGGCCCAGCCCTTGGCGAAGCCATTCACGCTGAACACCCGATCGGCCAGGTCCGGCGCCACCGCCGCGAAGCTGTGGTGGGCGTGGCCCGGGGCCAGCAGGAACTCGTAGATCTCGTCGCACACCACCGCCACCTGCGGATGGCGGCGCAGCACCGCGGCGATCGCCTCCAGCTCCTGCCGGCTCAGCACTGTGCCGGTGGGGTTGCCGGGGCTGTTGAGCACCAGCAGCTTGCTGGCGGGGGTGATCGCCGCCTCCAGCCGCGCCGGATCGAGGCGGAACCCCTCGGCGGCGGAGCTGGGGATCAGCCGCACGGAGGCCCCCGCCAGCTGCGCCATGTCGGGGTAGCTGAGCCAGAACGGGGCCGGCAGCAGCAGCTCATCGCCGGGCCCCAGCAGCACCTGGAACAGGTTGAACAGCGCCTGCTTGCCGCCGTTGGTCACCAGCACCTGCTCCGGGCGGGTGGGCACGGCGTTCTCGCCGCTGAGCTTGGCGGCGATCGCCTCGCGCAGGGCCGGTTCACCGGCCGCGGGGCCGTAGCGGGTATGCCCCCGCTCCAGGGCTGCCGCAGCCGCCTGGCGGATGAAGGCCGGTGTATCGAAATCCGGCTCGCCGGCGCTGAGGCTGCAGATGTCCTTGCCGTCGGCCTTGAGGGCCTTGGCCTTGGCGGCGATGGCCAGGGTGAGCGACGGCTGCAGCGTTTCTGCCCTGGCGGAGAGCGTCAATGAGCGCGACATCGGCGAGCGCAGCATCGGCGCGAACTCGGAATTCGACTCCCCGCGCAGTTGTGCCAGGGCTATGGATCATCCTGCCGCATGCCTTCCCCCCAGGGTGTTCAGCGCCAGACTTTTTGTGGCGCCGTTGCGCTGTTGCCCACCGACGGCTGCGATCTGCGATGGTTCCGCTCCACCCAGCTCCGTCTCCCAGCAGCAGCCTGGTGCTGGCTGCGGCGGATCCGGCGGCGCTGGCGGTGTTCTACGGCGCCCTGGTGGACAGCGAGCCCCAGGCGGGGCTGAGCGGCAGCCACTGGCGCCTGCCCCTGCCCGCTGGCGGCCTGCTGGAGCTCTATGCCCCCAGCCGCCGGCGCCCGCCGCTGGCTCCCGGTGGGCGCCTGGCCCTCTGCCTGTGCCGCCAGGGAGACGGTGCGGCCCTCGAGGCCTGGATCGCCGCCGCCTGCGCCCGTGGCGCACGGCTGCAGGAGGGGCCGCGGCAGGAGCCCTTCGGGTGGGAGGCCTGGCTCCAGGATCCGGAGGGCAATCCGCTGCTGCTGCTGGTGACACCGGCCTAGATCCCGCCGGCCCTGGCGCCCTCCATAGGATCGCGGCACCGTGCCTACGCCCCCATCGCGATGACCGCCGCCCCCCTGTTCGCCGCCACGGGCGATCGCGATCAGGCCCTGGCGGAGCTGGCGCTGGCCTGTGATGGCTGCCGCCGCTGCGGCCTGGGGGCTGGCCGCCTGCAGGTGGTGGTGAGCCGCGGCAATCCCGAGGCCCGGCTGATGGTGATCGGCGAGGGCCCCGGCGCTCAGGAGGATGAGCAGGGCGAGCCGTTCGTGGGGCGTTCGGGCCAGCTGCTCGATCGGATGCTCGAGAGCGTGGGGATCGACAGCAACCGCGATGCCTACGTGTGCAACATCGTGAAGTGCCGGCCGCCGGAGAACCGCAAGCCCACGGCCCTGGAGATGGCGGCCTGCCGGCCTTGGCTGGAGCAGCAGATCCAGCTGGTGGATCCGGCCGTGATCCTGCTGGCCGGGGCCACGGCGGTGGAGGGTCTGCTGGGGATCAAGGGGGGGATCACCAAGCTGCGGGGCCAGTGGCGCCAGTGGGAGGGGCGCTGGCTGATGCCGATCTTCCATCCCTCGTATCTGCTGCGCAATGCCTCCAAGGAGCGGGGTTCGCCGAAGTGGCTCACCTGGCATGACCTCCAGGATGTGCAGCGTCGCCTGGCCCAAGTGCCTGGTCCGCTGTGACAGGCTTTCCCCACCCCACGGCCCCCCGCTGAGCGCTGCTGCCATGACCGTCACCCCGGTCCGTCCCGAAGACCAGGCCACCGCTGCCGCTATCTCCTGGGCCGAGAACCCCCGTTACGCCACCACGATTCGGCGCCGCAAAACCCGCAGCGTGCGGGTGGGCGACATCTGGATGGGCAGTGACCACCCGGTGGTGGTGCAGTCGATGATCAATGAGGACACCCTCGACATCGAAGGCGCCACGGCCGGCATCCGCCGCCTGCATGAAGCGGGCTGCGAGATCGTGCGGGTCACGGTGCCGTCGCTGGCCCATGCCCGGGCGATGGGCGAGATCCGCCAGCGCCTGGAGAGCACCTACAAGCCCGTGCCGCTGGTGGCGGATGTGCACCACAACGGCATGAAGATTGCCCTGGAAGTGGCGCAGCACGTGGACAAGGTGCGCATCAACCCGGGCCTGTTCGTGTTCGACAAGCCCGACCCCAATCGCACCGACTTTTCGGAGGCTGAAATCGCGGCCATCGGCGATCGCATCACCGAAACCTTCGAGCCCCTGGTGCAGCTGCTCAAGCAGCAGGACAAGGCCCTGCGCATCGGCGTGAACCATGGCTCCCTGGCGGAGCGCATGCTGTTCCGCTACGGCGACACGCCCCTGGGGATGGTGGAGAGCGCCCTGGAGTTCATCCGCATCTGCGACCGGCTCGACTTCCACAACATCGTGATTTCGATGAAGGCGTCGCGGGCGCCGGTGATGCTGGCCGCCTACCGGATGATGGCCGACCGCATGGATGCCGAGGGGTTCCACTACCCCCTGCATCTGGGGGTGACCGAAGCCGGCGACGGCGACTATGGCCGCATCAAGAGCACCGCCGGCATCGCCACCCTGCTGAGCGAGGGCCTGGGCGACACGATCCGCGTGTCGCTCACCGAGGCGCCGGAGAAGGAGATCCCGGTCTGCTACGCGATTCTCCAGGCCCTGGGGCTGCGCAAGACCATGGTGGAGTACGTGGCCTGCCCCAGTTGCGGTCGCACGCTGTTCAACCTGGAGGAGGTGCTGCACACGGTGCGCAGCGCCACCGCCCACCTCACCGGCCTGGATATCGCCGTGATGGGCTGCATCGTCAACGGCCCCGGCGAGATGGCCGATGCCGACTACGGTTACGTGGGCAAGACCCCCGGCGTGATCTCCCTGTACCGCGGCCGTGAGGAGATCCGCCGCGTTCCCGAGGCCGAAGGGGTGGAGGCGCTGATCGCCCTGATCAAGGAGGATGGCCGCTGGCTGGATCCCTGAGCCGCACCTCGGCGGCAACCACGGTCTTTTCTTCCGGTTTTCCGGCCGATCCCAGCCCTGGATCGGGCGTTAACTTGAAGAGCAGACCAAGGGTTTCGGGGATTCCCTGAATGGGCAGCGGCAAGGGGCCAGTGCGGGACATGGAGCGGGGCCACGAGCAGCGCCACCGCCCAGCTGGCCGTGCACCGGTGTTGGTGTTGCTCGGGCTGGGGGCGATGACGGCCGTGGTGGTGCCGCCGCTGCTCGGGCCCAGCGCTGCTGTCCTGATCAATGACAGCCCCAAGGAGGTCATCGACCAGACCTGGCAGATCGTCTTCCGCGACTATCTCGATATCAACGGCAAGTACACGCCGGAGAAGTGGCGTGCCCTGCGCCGCCAGGTGCTTGCCAAGACCTACGGCAGCCCCAAGGAGAGCTACGAGGCGATCCGCGGCATGCTGGCCAGCCTGGATGATCCCTACACGCGTTTCTTGGACCCGCGCGAGTTCAAGGAGATGCAGATTGACACCTCCGGTGAACTGTCAGGGGTCGGGATTCAGCTGAGTCTTGATAAGGAAACCAAAGAGCTGGTGGTGGTGAGCCCGATCGAGGGGTCGCCCGCCTCTCGTGCCGGTGTGATGCCGAAGGACGTGATCACCGCGATCGACGGCAAGAGCACCAGGGGC
>JBJTHL010000225.1:0-3529 GCA_046094445.1 Vulcanococcus sp. | reverse complement strand
CAGCAGGCGTTCCATCCAATAGCTGGCCTGATCCGGCCGCAGGGGAGCCATGGCACCGCAACGGGCTGCCAGCAGCCTGCCACCCGGGGCCACGGCTGGGGCCCCGTCACCCTGGAGAATGGGGCATCCGTGCGTTCCCCTGCGTTGCCAGCCCCGCAGCAGCTGCCCGAGGCCGGCCTGGTCGCCTTTCCCGATCCGGCGGCAGCGGATCCGGCCTTGGCGGCGTTTCTGGCCCAGGCGGCTGATCAGCTGTGCCGCTGGTGGTCGAGCAGCGCCCAGCGCAGCCCGCTCCCGCCCTTGAGTGTGTTGCCGGATGTGGCACCGGGCCGAACGGGTCTGAGCCCCCAGGCCCTGCTCGACGACCTGCAGTTGGTGATGGATGGGGCCTACAACCCCTGCCATCCGGGTGCGCTCGCCCATCTCGATCCACCACCGCTCACGGCCTCGGTGGCGGCGGATCTGGTGGTGGCCGGTCTCAATAACAATCTGCTGGCCGAGGAGCTGGCCCCCAGCCTCACCCGCCTCGAGCGCTGCCTCACCGGCTGGCTGGCCCAGCGCCTGGGCCTGGGGGCCGAGGCCGGCGGTGTGGCCGCCAGCGGCGGAACCCTCAGCAACCTGATGGCCCTGGTGGTGGCGCGCCACGCCGCAGGCCTGCAGCAACGGCCCGATGCCCTGGTGTTCTGCAGCGCCGATGCCCACGTGTCGATCGCCAAGGGGCTGGCGGTGATGGGCCTGCCGAGCACGGCCCTGCGGCCGTTGGCGGTGAATGCCCACGGACAACTCGATCTGGAGGCTCTGGCTCAGGGGCTGGCCCAGGCGCGCTCGGCCGGCCAGCCGGTGCTGGCGGTGGTGGCCACCGCCGGCACCACGGTGCGCGGTGCCGTGGATCCGGTCGCCGCGATCGCGGAGCAATGCCGCAACCACGGCATCTGGCTGCATGTGGATGGGGCGATCGGGGCTGTGTTCGCCCTGGCGGAGGCCCATGCCAGCCGCGTGCCGGATCTGGGCCTGGCCGATTCCCTGACGGTGAACCCCCAGAAGCTGCTGGGGATCACCAAAACCTCCTCCCTGCTGTTGTTGCGCCAGCCCCAGCAGCTGGCGGCCTGCTTCGCCACTGGCCTGCCCTACATGGAACCGAGCTGGGCTGAGGCCCACGGCGGCGAATGCGGCCTGCAGGGAACCCGACCGGCCGAGATCCTCAAGTTGTGGCTGGGCCTGCGCCAACTGGGGGAGCAGGGCATCGCGGCGGTGATCGATGGAGCCGTGAGCCGGCGGCGCCAGCTTCAGGAGCTGTTGCAGCCCCTGGATCTGGAGCTGCGCAGCGGCCCGCTGCATCTGCTGGCCTTCACCCCCCGGGGGCGCGATGCATCCCAGGCTGAGAGCTGGTCGATCCGCTGCCGCCAGGATCTGCTGGATCAGCGACTGATGCTCTCGCGTCCCCTCTATGCCGGGCGCCACCATCTCAAGGCCGTGCTGGGCAATCCCCACACCGGCAGCAGCCAGCTCAGGGCCCTTGCTGAGGTGGTGTCCCGTTCCCTCGAGCCTTAACCCTGCTTCGATGCCCGAACCTTCGCAACGCGGCCGCTGGGTGGCGATCGTCACCGGGGCGATCTCCATCGCCATCGCCGTGGCCTATCTGGCCCTGATCACCGTGCTCGACAGCCGCGGTCCGCTGTTGCCGCCCCCGCCGGAAGCCCTGGGTCTGGCCCCGATCGCCGTCAGCCCCCCGGCCGCGGTGGCAGCTGAGCCTGGCGACGCTGCAGCGGCTCCACCACGCGGCTGAAGGCCGCTGACAGGAAGCTGTTCAGCGCTGTGCTGCGCCTGTTGAGGTCGTACTGGCGCTGCACCACCTCCTGCATGCCGCCATCGCCCCAGTCCTGATCCTGCTGGAAGTAGGTGATGAAACTGCGGCCGGCCACACGCGTGAGCCAGCCTGCCCCCACCGCCTGCACGCCACGGCTGAGCAGCAGCGCCGGAAGATTGAGGCTCAGGGCGCTGCCGATCAGGCTCAGGCCCCCCTTGATCATCCCCAGGCTGGCCAGGGTGCGGCCCACCGACACGGCCAGGTCCTGGGCGGTGGCCCGCGAGAGCGTCACCCCGTAGATGCGGCCGATCTCCACCACCATCTGGGCATTCACCGCCGCGGCGCCGAGCAGATCCACCACCGGCAGGGGTGTGGCCGCCAGCACACCGGCACTGATCCACACGTAGCGATCCACCACCACCTCCGCATCCTGGCGGCGCTGCTCCCCCAGCAGCTGTCGCCCCTGCTCCGACAACCTGCGGCTCTGCAACAGGATGTTGTCGGCGATCAACTCCTCGCCATCGCTGTGCAACACCTGGGCGATGCGGCGCACCAGGGCCTCCACCTCCGGTGGCGGCTGCAGTGGTTTGCCGCCCGGCATCGGCACCGACTGGGGCGCCGCACTGGCGGCCAGCACGTCCTCCGGCGCGATCCGTCCCTGGCTGCGGCGGCGGAGCAGGCCCAGCAACCGGCGTTCCTCCTCCTGGCCCCGCAGATCGGCCTTGTTCAGCACCAGCAGCAGGCGCTTGCCCAGGGCCGCCAGGGTGTGGAACACCTCCTGCTCAGCGGCCCGCAGGTCGCCATCCACCACCAACAGCAGCAGATCGGCGTTGGCCGCCTGCCGCCGGGCCAGCTGCTCGCGGGCACGGCCCTCCGGGCCGGCTTCCAGGATTCCAGGGGTGTCCACCAGCTGCAGTCCGCGGCTCAGGCCCTTCAGCCGCAGGCGGTAGTGCTGAATGGCCTGTGTGGAGCCCATCGCAGCCCCCACCTCGCCCACCACCGCATCCAGCAACGCACGGATCAGGGAGGTCTTGCCCGATGAGCCCACGCCGAACACCACCAGCACCAGATCTCCCCGTTCCAACTCGGCGGCCACCCGCTCCCGTTCCTGCTCCAGGGCCTGGCGCTGCACGTCGTCACGGATGCGGCTGAGCAGGCCCTCCATCGCCGCGAGGTTCTGCTGTGCGGCCTCCTGGCGGTTCCCCGGCGGTGGCGGCAGGGTGTCGGCGCCGCTGCTGCCCGGCGTGAGCCGCCGCTGATTCCAATCGCGGAGCCAGGGCCAGGCCAACCGGGCCAGCAGCAAGGCCCCGCCGCCGAACAGCAGCAGGCTCACGGGCCCCACCAGCCAGGGGGGCAGCAGATAGCTCAGTTGCCACAACAGATTGTTCACGGCCTGGAGCACGGCCGTGAGCAGCACCACCCCCAGCAGCGCCGCCACCAACCAGGGACGCGATCTGTTGTTTGTGGGCTACGAACCGCGGCGCCACTGGGTGCTGGGGATCTGGCTCGGCAATGACGACAACCGACCCACCGGATCCAGCAGCGCCCTGGCCGCTGGCCTCTGGGCCGACATCATCCGGGGAGCTGGGTTGGGGAGCCTGGAGCGCAACGCCCGCGACGAGCGGCCCCAGTGAAGCTGCCCAACCGGCCCACGCTCTGGCTGGTGGCGGCGCTGCTGGGGGTGGTGCTGCTCACGGCCGTGCTCCAGGCCGTGAACAATCTGTT
>JBJTHL010000224.1:0-9135 GCA_046094445.1 Vulcanococcus sp. | reverse complement strand
GAACCAACCCACGTACAGGCGGTTGTCGGTGCTGGTGACCCACTCGCAGAACTGGTTCCACGCAGAAGCGCCTTGGCGCTGCTGAAGTGTGGTGGTCATGAGAACGGAGAGGTAGTGCTCGCAGGCAGCAGCCGCAGGGGCCGGTGCTGGAGCGGTAAGGAAGGACAGGCCGGTTACCCGCCCTGCCGCGACCACCGTAACGGAACATTGCGGGGTTTGTAAAGGGGTGTTGTGGGGGGGGGGGGGTCCGCGCTGACCCGCCCCGCCGGGCGCCCCCGGGGGCCGGGCGGCTCCAGCGCTGCTATGAGGACGATCTCCCCTGGTCGCAGACCATGCGCTGGTGCACCGTTTCCCTGGCATCGCTGCTGTTGCTGGCCGGCTGTCAGGGGGGGCCCTCAGCGGAGCGCCAGACGCTGGAGCGCCTGGAGTTGCGGGTTCAGCAACTGGAGCGGCGCCTGGCCCATCCCGATGAGACCGACACCGCCGACAAGGCCGGCAAGCCACCGGCCGGGCCTGTGAAATCGCTCACGTTCCGCATGGGCAGTGCCGACGACCGCCTAAGGATCTACTGGGCCGATGGCACGAGCAGCGACCTGCCCTGCACCAAGGAGCAGGGCACCTGGGCCTGCGGCTGAGATCGTGATCCTCAGCGCGGCGCTCACCCTGAGCCGCGCTCAGGCCCCAGTCCCGAAGCCCCGGCCCTCAGACACTCCGTGAGGGCCTCCCCCCAGCTGGGCTGGCAGAGCCAGCGCTCGCGGCGGGTGAGGCTGAGGGCGATGTGCTTCTCGCCATAGGCGGCCTCATTGATAAACACCGGCCAGAGGCCTGCGGCAGCAGCCAGGGGCTCGGTGTTGCCTGAAGCAACGCGCTGAACGGTGCCATCGGCCTGCCAGAACAGCGGATCGCCCGGCTGCAGCGGCCGCCAGTCGCGGCTTTGACGCTGGGGGTGCAGCACCGCCAGCGGTTGCTCGGAACCATCGCGCGGCAGATCGAGGCTGCCGGCATGGAGGTGCACGCTCAGTCCCTTGGGCAGACGCAGGCTGCCCAAGGCCGCTTCCGCCAGTGCGGCACAGACCGCTTCCAGGGCCAGCTGGGTCTGCCGGCAGATCGCCGCCTGCACCAACCCCTGGGGAACAGGCCCCACTTCGATCACCAGGCCGCAGGGCCAGCGTTCCACCAGAAAGCCGGTCTGGGCGTTGTCGGCCTCATGCAGGTACACCGGCAACCCCAGGCGGGCCTGAAGGGCGGCGGCCAGGGCCAGATCGGCCGGCCGGCGGCCGTACAGCACCAGGGAATTACCCATGCCGCTGGTGGTGCTGTGCAGATCGATCACCACGGGGCAGGGAGCATGGCCCTGGGGGCCGAAGCAGGCCAGGAGCTCGCGGGCGCGCTGGATTTCCAGTTCCGGTCGGGTCGCATCGGCCAGCAGCTCCGGAGTGAAGCAGCGGTTGAGGACGCGATCGAGGTAGCGGCGGTTGGCGGCCAGGGCGGCCGGGTTGCCGATCACCAGCTCCAGGTCCAGGCCGGCGCTGGCCAGGAGCTGCGGGCGGTGGCGCCACTGCTCCAGCAGCCACGGTGCATTGCGCTCGTTGCCGTGGGTGCCGGCCACCACCAGCAGCCGCGGCGGTGCGGCGGAGGGCTGGATCTGGCCGGCCTGGCTGGGCAGCTGCCCCATCACCCTGTGCTCCGCTTGCCATCTGCGTCAGCCTGGCAGCACTACGGCGGCGGATGCCGCAGCGGCGATGACGATTCCAGCGGCTGTGGTGGCGGCAGCCCGGGCCGGCTGGCGCTGGCAATGGCTGCAGCTGATGGGCGGCCTGGGGCCGGCCGATGCCGACGGCCAGTACCAACGCCCACCCTCACCCTTCGCTGCACTGCCGCCGTTGCCCGCCTCAGCCGGCGACGCCGATGGCCATGTGCTGGTGGTGGGGCGCAGCTGCCCCTGGGCGCACCGGGCCTGGCTCACCTGGCGCTTGCGGGGGCTGGCGGACAGCATCGCCCTGGTGGTGGCCGAACCGGATCCAGCGGCGGGACGCTGGGTGTTGGCCGAGCCGCTGCTGGGCTGCCGCACCCTGCAGGAGTTGTACCGCCGCGCCGGCGCCGACCCCAGCCAGCGGGCCACGGTGCCCGTGCTGCTGGAGCGCGGCAGCGGCCGGATCGTGGTGGGCGAAAGCGCCCGGCTGATGGAGCTGCTGAATGCCTGGCCGGCCCCGGCCACGGCGCCGGACCTCAACCCCGCGCAGCCCGCGGCCGTCGCGGAGGCCATCGCGCACTGGCGCGGGCGCTTCCAGCACGCCGTGAACGACGGGGTGTACCGCTGCGGCTTCGCCCGCAATCAGGCGGCCTACGACCGGGCCGAAGCGGAGCTGTTTGCGGTGCTGGAGGCCGCGGAAGCCGCGCTGCTCGCGGGGGATGCCACGGAGGAGCCCTGGCTCTGCGGCCCACGCCTCAGCCTGGCGGATGTGCAGCTGTTTCCCACCCTGATCCGGCTGGAGCTGGTGTACGCGCCCCTGTTCGGCGTCAGCCGGCGACCGCTGTGGCAGTTTCCGGCTCTCTGGCGCTGGCGCCAGCGCTTCTACAACCTGCCGGGGGTGGCGGACTGCTGCTTCGATCAGGCCTGGCGGGCCGATTATTTCGGCGCTCTGTTCCCGCTGCACCCCTCGGGGATCGTGCCCGCCGGGCCGCCCCTGGCCACACTGGTGCATGGCCAGCCCGGAGCGCCCTCGCCATGACCAGCAGTGCGAGCCTCAATTCGCCGCAGCAGGCGGAGCGCTACGAGGGCGTCTACGGCCCGTTCACGATCACCGACACCGACCGGCGTGAGGTGCTGGGCTACAGGCTGGCGCTGTTCGCGGTGGCCCTGAGCCAGGCGGCGCTGCTGGCCCAGTGGCACTGGCTGGGGGCCGACACCCTCTGGCCCTGGCTGCTGCCGATGGCCGCCGGGCTGGGGCTGGCCCTGCGCTGGATTCATATCTACCTGCGGCCGCTGCACCAAGCCCTGCAGCTGTTCTGGCTGCTGGGCTGCCTGGGGCTGGCGGGGCTGGCCCTGACGGCGGGCCCAGGGGCCATGGCCACTGCCGCCGCGGCCGATGGCCGCTGGATCTGGGC
The DNA here is from genome assembly GCA_046094445.1 of Vulcanococcus sp. Taxonomy (GTDB): domain Bacteria; phylum Cyanobacteriota; class Cyanobacteriia; order PCC-6307; family Cyanobiaceae; genus Vulcanococcus. The sequence continues at coordinate 6,027 of JBJTHL010000224.1, read as the reverse complement.
GATCGGGCCCTTCTTCGCGGCCCTGGCCGGCATCGGTTTCAAGGAGTTCTTCTGCTTCCGACGCCCCGAAGCGATCGGCGTGACCCTGTTGCTGCCGATCGCCCTGCTGGGGCACCTCAGCGGCCTGCTCAGCCCTGCCAGCAGCGGGCTGCTGCTGGCCCTGGAGGCCGCGCTGCTGCTGGTGCTCACCCTGCGCAAGTTCCCGATGCCGGCGGCAGCCGATGTGGGCGACAAGAGCGTGTTTGCTTATCTGGAGGCTCAGCGCCTGTCCCCCAACGCGTGAGCCTGATCAGCCTGGTGCAGGTCCGCAAGGACTTCGGCGTACGCACCCTGTTCGAGCAGCTCAACCTGCACGTGGAGCCCCGCGACCGGCTGGGGTTGATCGGCCCCAACGGCGCCGGGAAGTCCACCCTGCTGCGCATCCTGGCCGGCGAGGAACCGCCGGGGGAGGGAGAGCGGCGGGTGACCGCGCAGAGCCGGGTGGTGCTGGTGAGCCAGGAGCCTGAGATCGATCCGGAGCACACCGTGCTCGAGCAGGTGTTCGCCGGCAGCGGCGAGAAGATGCAGCTGCTGCGCCGCTACACCGAACTCAGCCAGGCCCTGGCCGAAGCCCATGGCGACGGCGACGCGAGCGGTGTCGATGACGCGGCCCTGTTGGCGGAGCTGGGCAGCCTCAACGCCCGGATGGATCAGAACCAGGCCTGGGGCCTGGAGCAGCAGATCCGCGAAGTGCTCGATCGGCTGGGCATCCGCGATCTTCAGCGCCGCGTGGGCGACCTCTCCGGCGGCTACCGCAAGCGGCTGGCCCTGGCGGCGGCCCTGGTGGCCGAGCCGGATGTGCTGCTGCTGGATGAACCCACCAACCACCTCGATGCCGACTGCATCCAGTGGCTACAGAGCTACCTGCAGCGTTTTGACGGCGCCCTGGTGCTGATCACCCACGACCGCTACGTGCTCGATCAGGTGACCCGCCGGATCGTGGAGGTGGACCGCGGCGAAGCCCGCAGCTACAGCGGCAATTACGCGTACTACCTGGAGCGCAAGGCAGAAGAAGAGACCTCCGCCGCTGCGACGGAGGCCAAGGCCCGCGGCGTGCTGCGGCGGGAGCTGGAGTGGCTCAAGCGCGGCCCCAAGGCGCGCAGCACCAAGCAGAAGGCCCGCATCCAACGCATCGAGGCGATGCAGGAGGCGCCGAAGCGGCAGGTGAAAGGCCAGCTCAGCCTCAGCAGCAACAGCCGCCGGCTGGGCAAGCGGGCGATCGAAGCGGAGGATCTGGCGGTGTGGGCCAGCGAGGAGCTGCGCAGCGCCGGCGCCCGGCCCCTGCTGCACCGGTTCAGCTACGACTTCAGCCCCGAGGATCGGGTGGGGATCATCGGGCCCAACGGCTCGGGCAAATCCACCCTGCTGGATCTGATCGCCGGCCGGCGCCAACCCCATGGCGGCCGGCTGGAGCTGGGGAGCACCGTGAAGCTGGCCTACTTCGATCAGCACAGCCACCAGGTGCTGGCCGCCACCGATGCCGCCGGCCGCGAGCGCAAGCTGATCGATGTGGTGAAGGAGTCGGCCAGCAGCATTGAGCTCGATGGCAGCACCCTGTCCGCCTCCCAGCTGCTGGAGCGCTTCCTGTTTCCACCGGCCCAGCAGCACCAGCCGGTCAGCCGCCTCTCCGGCGGCGAGCGGCGCCGGGTGCACCTCTGCCGGCTGCTGATCGAGGCACCGAATGTGCTGCTGCTGGATGAACCCACCAACGACCTCGACGTCCACACCCTGACGGTGCTGGAGGACTTCCTGGAGGACTTCCGCGGCTGCGTGGTGGTGGTGTCGCACGACCGCTACTTCCTCGACCGCACCGTGGACCGGCTGTTCTGCTTTGAGAACGGCGAGCTGCAGCGCTTCGAGGGCAACTACAGCACCTATCTCGAGCGCGCCTCCACCGCATCGGCACCGGCGACGGCGGCGGCAAAACAGGCGCCCACCACGGCGCCAGCCGAGGTCCCGGCCACTTCCACCGCCACCCCAACCGCCACCGCCCGATCCGACAGCGCCGCGCGCCCCCGGCGCCGCAGCTTCAAGGAAAACCGGGAGCTGGCGGAGCTGGAGATCAGCCTGCCCGCCTGGGAAGCCCGCCGCAGCAACCTCGAGGCCCAGCTGGCCAGCGGCAACCCGGCCTCCGGGGATTACACCGCCCTGGAGCGCCTGAGCGCCGAGCTGTCCGACCTGCTGCTGCAGATCGAACGGGGCGAGGAGCGCTGGCTGGAACTGAGTGAGCTGGCCGGTTGAGGGCGGACCTCAGCGGACCTCAGCGGACCTCAGCGGCGATCGGCGGTGCTGCGGCGGCGGCGCTGGAGATGCGGTAGCTCGCTGCGGCTGGCCGCCAGGCTGGCGGCGACGGATTGGGTGCGTGGGGCCGGACGGGCACTGAGCTCGCACTGGGGAGCCGTGCTGCTGGTGCCCTGCCAGGGCTGTTGCCGCGGCCGCCCGCCGCGGGCCTCCAACTCCTTCATGGCGGTGGGTTTGTAGTCGTCAGCGCCGCGCTGCAGAGCCATCTCATCGCCCATGTGGCGCAGGTAGAGATCGAGGGTCCAGTGCACCTGGTTGTGCTCAAAGGCCTCGCAGGCCGCCTGCAGCGACACGAACCGCTGGCTCACAAGCCCGCTGGGGGCGCACTGCTTCCACTCGAGCACCTCCTCGAAGCTCAGCCCCTGGCGCCACTGGCGCTGCTCAGAGAGGTAGCAGTGATGATCCGGGCCATTGATCCAGTAGAGGCGACCCTGATCATCGATGAAGTGGCGATCCCGCCGTTGCCGGATCCGTGCCATGGCCCTTCCGCAGCTACTCCCGTGTTAGCTCCGCCGCCGGGATCGCGCCTTGCAGTCGGCATCAGAACCCGGCCACAAAGGGCGCCATCGCCGGGGTAACCCCCGTATGGTGTGCCCGACGTCGAGTGGCCTGATCCCTGCAGGCCCCTTACATGAACACGATCGACGAGCACATCGCCAAGGATCAGACCGAAATCGAGGCCGCCAAGGCTGCCGGCGACTCCGGCAAGGTGCGCCACCTGGAAGACGAACTGAAGGACCTCCAGGAGTACAAGGCCCACCACCCCGAAGACAGCCACGACCCGACCCCGCTCGAGGTGTTCTGCGACCTGAACCCCGAAGCCCCCGAGTGCCTGGTGTACGACGACTGACCCCTGACAGCACAGCCGCCTTCAGGCAGCCGATCGAGCGGGGGCTGGGGCCCCCGCTTTTTTGTGACCGCCGGCAGCAGCCAACCGCCCGCTAGATCCCCAGCTCCTTCCACACCGCCGCCAGCAGGCGGTCGAGCTGGATCGAAGCAGCCGCGGAGATCGCCAGAACCGGCTGGCCGCAGTGGGCGCTGGCGGCCGCGAGGCGCTCCTCACGCTCCTCCTCGAGCAGGAGTTCCACCTTGTTCAGGGCCACCAGCCGCGGACGCTCCTCCAGGCCATTGCCATAGGCCTGCAGTTCCTGCTCCACCACCTGCAGATCGCGCACCACGTCGTCGGAACTGGCGTCCACCAGGTGGATCAGCAGACGGGTGCGTTGAATATGGCGCAGGAAGTCGTGCCCGAGGCCGGCCCCCTGGGCGGCGCCGGCGATCAGGCCGGGGATGTCGGCGAACACGGTGCCATCACCACTGGGCCGGCGCACCACGCCCAGGTTGGGCACCAGGGTGGTGAACGGGTAGTCGGCGATCTTGGGGCGGGCGGCGGAGAGCACCGAAATCAACGTGCTCTTGCCGGCATTGGGCAGGCCGATGATGCCCACCTCCGCCAACAGCTTGAGCTCCAGCTGCAGGTTCCACTCCTCGCCGTCGCGCCCCTCGGTGAACTTCTCGGGGGCCCGGTTGCGGTTGCTGAGGTCGTGGGCGTTGCCGAGGCCGGCGCGGCCGCCCACCGCCACCAGCAGCCGCTGCCCCTTCTCGGTGAGGTCCCCCAGCAGGATGCCCGTGCGCAGGTCGCGCACCTCCGTGCCACAGGGCACCTTGATGGTGAGGTGATCACCGCTGGCACCCGTGCTCTTGTTCGGTCCACCCCGCCGGCCCTCTTCGGCCTCGAACAGGCGCTTGTATTTGAAGTCGAGCAGGGTCTGGAGGTTGGGATCGGCCTCCAGCCACACGTCGCCACCACGACCGCCATCGCCGCCGGAGGGGCCGCCGGCCGGCACGTATTTCTCGCGACGGAAGGCCACGATGCCATCGCCGCCGCGGCCGGCCCGTACCGCAATGCGGGCCTGATCAATGAACTGCATTTGACCAACCCTAGGATCGGGCCGCCGTGGGGCCAGGGTTTGGCTGAGGTTCGCTTCCAGCAGATCAGCAAGACCTACCCACCCCGACGGGGCGGCGAGCCCGTTGAGGTGTTGCGGCGGCTGGATCTGACGATCCACGACGGCGAATTCCTGGTGCTGGTGGGGCCGTCGGGCTGCGGCAAGAGCACGCTGCTGCGCCTGCTGGCGGGCCTGGAGGCCCCCAGCTCCGGCGAGATCCTCGTGGGCGAGCGTGACGTGACCGCCCTGCGCCCGGCTCAGCGCGATGTGGCAATGGTGTTCCAGAGCTATGCGCTCTACCCGCACCTGAGCGTGGCCGACAACATCGGCTTCGGCCTGCGGCGCCAGCGACGGCGCACGCCCCTGCAGCAGCTGGCCGATGGCCTGCATCGCGCCTCACGGCCCATGCCGGCACCGCTGCGCTTCCCCTCCAGCCGCGAAGCCCGCATCGAGCAGCGGATCGCCGAGGTGGCCGACACCCTGGAGCTGACCCATCTGCTGGAGCGGCGGCCGAAGGAACTCTCCGGCGGCCAGAAGCAGCGGGTGGCACTCGGCCGCGCCATCGCCCGCCAGCCGGCGGTGTTCCTGATGGATGAACCGCTCAGCAACCTCGACGCCAAGCTGCGCACCGGCACCCGCGCCCAGATCGTGGAGCTGCAGCGGCGCCTGGGCACCACCACGGTGTATGTGACCCACGACCAGGTGGAGGCGATGACCATGGGCCATCGCATCGCCGTGCTGAACCGCGGCCGCCTGCAGCAGCTGGGCACACCGCTGGAGCTCTACCAGTGGCCCAGCAATCTGTTCGTGGCCCAGTTCATCGGCAGCCCGCCGATGAACCTGCTGCCGGTGATCAGCGCCGGTGGCGGTGCGCTGCAGCTGGGGGGCCATCGCTTCCTGCCGGAGGGACCGATGGCGGAGGCGCTGCTCCAGTGGCACGCCAGCGGTCGCGACCCGGCCCTCACGGGCGGCCTGCGGCCGGAGCACCTGCGGCTGGCCCCCGCCACCAACCGCAATCTGCCGGCCGAGGTGAGCCACAGCGAAGCCCTGGGCAACGAACAGCTGCTCACCTGCCGCCTGCTGGACGGCGACCACCTCGTGCAGCTCCGCACCGAACCCGATCAGGCCCTGGTGCCCGGCCAGACCGTGCACCTGGAGGTGGAACCCAGTGGCTGGCGCCTGTTCGATGGGGCCGGCGAGGCGATCCCGCGGCCGCATCCCGAGCCCCTCAAGGGGCCGGAGCCGGTGCTGCCGGTGATCGGCTGAGTCCTGACTGAGCTGTTCTGCCCGAACTGTCCTGACTGAGCTGTCTTGACTGGGCTGAGTCCTGTCTGAGCTGAGTCCTGCCTGCGCTCAGTCCTGCATGGCCTGATCCTTACTTCAGCCACACCACGCTGCAGCCGGGGCCGCCGTCGCCCTTCTCCGCATCGCTGACGCGTTCCACATAGGGCAGGGTGGCCAGCCAGTCGCGCAGCCCGCGCTTGAGCTTGCCGGTGCCGATGCCGTGGATCACCCACACCGGACCGTTGGCGGCGCGCAGCTGCTCCTCCACCGCCGCTTCCGCCTCGTGCACCCGCAGGCCGCGCACATCCACAGTGTTGCGCTCGGTGCGCACCTCCGGGCCCCGGCTGGCGGGGTTGCGGCGGCTGCGGATCGCCACCTGAGCCTTCACGGGTTCGGGCGGTGCGGCCTTCTCGCCGTGCAGCCCCGCGATGGCGGTGACCTCCAGATTGAGGCG
>JBJTHL010000223.1:0-9932 GCA_046094445.1 Vulcanococcus sp. | reverse complement strand
GGATACAGCTGGCAGCTGCGCCAGCCCATCAGCTCCAGCAGCGCCGCCCAGCGGCCCGCCTCCTCCAGGGTGGGCACCAGCACCAGCAACGGTGCCTCGCCCGTGGCCGCCAAAGCGCTGCTGATCAGGGCCCGCGCCGCTCGGCCGGCACCGCTCAGCCGCAGCCGATCCGGCCGCTCGATCCGTGCCAGCACCTCCCCGGTGAGGGACACCTGCTGCAGCTGGCGCACCAGGGGAGAGAGGGGCATGGCTCGGATCGTTCAGCCGCCCATGATCGCAATGCCCAGGCCCTGGCAGGCCTGGGGCCTGGTCAAGGCATCCGGTTCGCGGTCCTCAAGATTCATTCCAAAGCTGGCGCAGACGCACCTGGGTTCGTTAGCGTCTGTGGTGGCCCGCCCGGATGATCGAGAAGGCGTTGAGTGATGCCAGAAGTTGTCAGCGCGTCCGGCTCCAGGCCTGCCACGATCGAGGCGCTGACGGCCCTCGAGGAGCCTTTTGTGCTTGCCGATGCCCTGGGCAACGTGGTGAGCGTGAACGAGGCCTTTCGTCGTACCTATGGTTGGAGTAATGCGCAGCTGGTGGGTCAGCCCCTGGGGATGATCCTGCCGGAATCGTTCCGGATGTCGCACCAGTTGGGATTCTCCCGCTATCAGGCCACCGAACAATCCACAATCCTGGCACATCCCCTGCGCTTGAGCACCCGCTGTGCCGACGGTCGGGACATCGTTTCAGAGCACTTCATCGTGGGCGAGAAACGAGAGCAGGGATGGGTGTTCGGCGCCACTTTGATTCCTCTTCCTGACGGCACCCCCACCGACGCATGAACCAGGGGGCCGCTGCTGAACGCGAGATGGCCCTTGTGGGTGAACTCCGGCGCACACTCGCTCGCCTGGAGCTGGCCCTGGCGCAGATCTCCGATGGTCTGGTGATTACGGATTCTGTGGGTGAAATCCTGTGGTGCAACGGCGGTTTCGAGCGCTTGATTGCACAGCCGCGTCTGCTGCTCATGGGGCGCAGCCTGCCAAGCCTCCTGCGCGAGATGCTGGTTGCGGAAGCACGGGTTCCCCTGGGGTATTTGCTACAGGAGCAACCCCAAGGTGGGATGGTTACCGTGATGGCCAGCCGCGACCCCCTGCAGGTGCTGGAGCTGGAGTGGCGCCCGGTGCTCACGGAATCGTCAATTCCCTATATCTTCCGCCTGCACGACATCACTGATCGGACTTCGCTAGTTCAGTTGCAGCAGCGTTCTGAAGAGTTGATTCACCAGCAGACCCGTCTGGCGGAAGAGGTGGTCACTTGCCCGGTCACCGGTCTGCCCAACCGTCGTGGCCTGCTGCAGGCGATCGGCACGGTGCTGGACAACAGTCGTGAATCGTCCAGCTTGGTGGCTGTTCTGTTCTGTGATCTCAACCGCTTCAAGGAGGTCAACGACACCTATGGCCATCCTTTGGGTGATCAGCTGCTGATTGAAGTAGCCCGTCGCCTTCAGCGGGAACTGCGACCCCATGATGTGGTTTCACGCCTGGGGGGCGACGAATTTGTGCTGCTCTGCAGCAACCTCCAGGATCCACAGGAGGCGCTGCTGATCGCCCGCCGGCTCATCGCCGCGGTGAGCCAACCCTGGCGCCCCGAAGAGCTGATGCCAGGCCTCATTCTCCGACCTGCGATCAGTGTGGGCATTGCTCTCTGCAGCGGTCGTTGCACCGGCGAGCAATTGATTGGTGATGCCGATTTGGCGATGTACGAGGCCAAGGCCCGTGCCGATCATGAACCGGTGGTCTTCGACCAGTCGTTGCGCGATCGCCTGCTGCGGCGTCAGAGCATCCGTGGCAGCCTGAACCGTGTGCTGGCCGATCGTCATCTCGATCTGCATCTTCAGCCGGTGGTGCGATTGTGCGATGGCCAGGTGGTGGCAGTGGAGGCTCTATGCCGGCCGGTGGATGAAACGGGTGAGCCGATTGCGCCGCACCAGTTCATCCAGGAGGCTGAGGCTTCGGGCTTGATGGCTCCGTTGGGGGCGCTGATGCTGGAGCGCTGCTTTGCGGGCGTGGAGCGGCTGGCCTTGCAGCAGAATGGCCTGCGATTGGCTGTGAATTTTTCCGGCCAGCAGCTGGCCCATCCCAGCATCGTGGAGGATCTGATTCGCCTGGCTGGGCGTCATCACCTGTCGCCTGGATCGGTCAGCATTGAGGTCACGGAGGCGGCATTGCTGGATCAGTCGAACCGCAGCCGCGGCGAGCTGGATCGGCTCAGGCAGGCCGGCTTCAGCCTGATCCTCGATGACTTCGGCATCGGCACCAGCAGCCTCAACACCCTTGTGGACCTCCCGATCGACGGTCTGAAGATTCATCAGAGCTACATCGCCTCCATGGAGGCCGATCCACAACGCCGTCGCCTGATCGGCCTCATCCTGGCTCTGGCAGCCGATCTAGGCCTGCAGGTGGTGGCCGAAGGGGTGGAGTCGTGCCAGCAGCGGGCAGTGCTGATGGAGCTGGGGTGTGAGCTGGCGCAGGGATATCTGTTCGGCCTCCCGGTTCCGATCCAGGAGCTGACGCTCCCACCCGATCGCAAACAACCTTTCTTCTGCTGACTTGGCCGGTGCCTGCAACGCCTGACACACTGGATCATCAGCCTATTCCGCCGCTGTGGTTGTTGCCGATCGAGCCATGAAGTCTGGCCTACTGCCGCTTTTTTCCCTATTGCTTGGTGGTGCAGGCCTTAGCCAGCTCAGCCGTCCGCAACCGGATGCCAAGCCACCATGGCTGGTTGCCCTGGAAGCCTCACCCCTGCCACCTCAGCCCAAGCTGCTGCCGAACGATTTCGCCCTGGGTGAATCGCAGCAGATGGCTCTGTTCAGTCAGCTCGATGCGGGCGATCGCCAGTGGCAGCCGCAGGTCACCCTGATTCCTGGTGGTGGCATGCGCTACACCTACAAGCGGATCAGCGGCGAGCCACCCCTCACCTTGGAGCAGATCAAGGCCTTGATTGTGCGGCCACCCCGCTTCGATCTAGAGCGCTCCGCCATCGGCGATCTCTTGATTGAATTACGCCGCAGTGGTGTGGCGGTGGTGTTGGGGCAGCCCCGCAAAGTTGGTGCCGCCGGTGAATGGGAGCCCAAGCGGATGGTGGTGCGCATCCGTCCCGATGTTCCCGGCAAGGGCAGCCGTGAGTTCGTGCGGGTGCTGAACCATGAATCGATCCATGTGGCTCAGAGCTGCCGCAATGGCAGCATTCACGCCCAGCCCGTTCCCCTCGGGCTCTCACGGGCTGTAACGGCGCGCCAACTGCGCAATCTGGCGGCCCCTCTCTACGCCGGTGCCACACCGCGGGAGCGGGCGCTGGAGGAGGAAGCCTATGCCAATCAGCACAACCTCAGCCTGGGCCGGCAGTTGCTGCAGGTGCACTGCCGGCGTTGATCAGTTCGCTCTCCAACAGCATGTTGAAGTGCAGCAGCTGCTCATCGCTGAGTTGTTGCCGGCTGCTGAGCTGGAACTGCTGCTCCAGCAGGGCGCGTCCGCGACCGGCATCCCAGCCCAGGGTGCTGAGCAGCTGATCGCTCTGGCTGAGCAGGTCGCGGCGCCGCAGCGGTACTGGCGCCTGTTCGGGCTGGCTACCGGCCGGCAGGGCTCGCAGTGCTCTGAGGTAAGCCACCAGATCGGCGAAGGCCGTGAGCCGTGAGCGGCTGGGGTGGCCGAAGGCCCGCTCCAGATAGCGGCCTTCCTGGTTGCGATCCCAGCCCAACCGCTGCAGCTGCATGTCCAGTTCCGCCAGTTCGTCGCTCCAGTCGTCCGGATCGGCGGAAGGTTCGAGGGTTTCGGGGTGCGGGTGCGATGCCTCGGTGGCTTCGTTGCCCGTGCCGGGTGGCCTCTCCTGGGGAATGGCCGGTAGCTGGGGCTGCACCACAGCGGCGGCGGGGGCTGGTGCGGCGGTGCGGCGGATCAGAGTGCTGGCTGGGGGCTGGGATTGCAGCGGTTCTTGGACCGCCTGGCCCCGCTGGCCCAGTTGCCGCTGCAGCCGTGCCAGCGCGCGATCTTCCGCGGCTTCCGCACTCTCCCCCTCCCCGAGGCTGCGGCCCAGGCATTCCCCACGCCGCCAGGCGCTCGCCTCCACCACCCGGCGCCCAGCCTCGGCGTGCACCAGCCGACCCTCCCACACCACGGCGCTCGGGCGGGCTGGATCGCTGGACGCGCCGGGGATCTGCGGAGGCTCCACAAGGGGTGCAGCAGTCGTGCTCCCTACACTGCCTCTTCCTGAACTCCGCTGCAGAACCGAATGGAAGCGGAGTCGATCCACTCCCTCTCGCCCCTGATCCATGGCGCGGATCAGTGGGGCGAATGGCTGCTCCTGCTGCCGCTGTTGGTGGCTCTGGAGGCGGTGCTTTCGGCAGATAACGCCATCGCTCTTGCGGCCATTTCACGCCAGCTGCGCGATCCGGCGCAACAGGGCCGCGCCCTGAATCTCGGCCTGGGGCTGGCCCTCGTGTTTCGGCTGGGGTTGATCGCGGCGGCCCGCTGGGTGCTGGATTTCTGGCCGCTGCAGCTGTTGGCGGCTGGCTATCTGCTCTGGCTCTGTCTGAGCAACCTGCTGCCGCTCCTGCAGGCGGAAAGGGGTGAGCATGTCGAAGCCGACGCCACCGATGCAGCGGCCCATCCAGCCCTGCAGGAGCGGGGCCTGGGGGGAGTGGTGACCACCCTCGCCCTCACGGACCTGGCCTTCTCACTCGACAGCGTGGCTGCCGCGGTAGCGGTGAGCAACAACCTGGTGCTGGTGATGGCCGGCGGTGTGATCGGTGTGATCGCACTGCGGCTCACCTCCGGGCTGTTCATCCGCTGGTTGGCGGTCTATGCCCGGCTGGAGGCCGCTGGATATCTGGCGGTGGGACTGGTGGGGATCCGCTTGGTGCTGCGTCTGCTGGCACCGCAGCTGGTGCCACCGGAATGGCTGCTGCTGGCCCTGGTGGGCCTGCTGTTTGCCTGGGGCTTCTCGCGCCGTGACCCCCTGAACGACTCTGCCGATGATCCGGCTGAGGTGCTTCCCTGACGACGATGCGGGTGGAACTGCGCCAGGCCGGCAGCAACTGCCTGCTGGAACGACTCGAGCTCGATGAGGTGCCCCAGCCCGGTCGCTGGCTGGTGGTGGAGGACCGCAGTTTTCTGGTGCTGCAGCGCCACCACCGCTATCAGTTGCGGGCCGGTCGTTATGAACTCAGCAGTATTGCCTTGCAGGTGAAACCCCAGCGTCAGCCTGCCGATGCCCGCTTCTGGCAGGGGCGTTGGGTGATCGGCGATCCCAGCTGTCGCTACAACGCCCGCACACCCCTGTTGCGCTGTGCTGTTCTGCCCGAGGGCCCCTGTGAGCGTTGCGCGCACTACAGCGCCGCGCAGCTCTGAGCACGCCAAGGGGCACCCTTCCGGTCAGGGCAGGGTGAAGCCCCGCTGCAGATGCCCCAGATCCAACATCACCCAGGTGAGCCAGCCCAGCAGGGCCAGCACCCCGGCTGCCGCTCCAACGCGAGCCAGGGTGCGTGCCACCAGCTCCAACAGGCTGATTTCCTTCATGGCTTGGCAAGGCGATGCATCCCATTAAAGGCTGAACGGGTGAGGCCCCGGCCTGGTGATGGGGGCCATGGCTCGCGACACACCAGCAAAAAACCCCGTTGCTCCAGCAACGGGGTCGTGGGTCAGCGGACGTGGAGGCTGTGCGGCAGTAGGGATCAGTCCTCCTCGGTGGCGCCAGCGGGGATCAACTTGATCTGCTTGCGGCCGAGTTTGATCTCGAACTCATCGCCGGGCTTGAGACCCAGCTGGGCGGTGTAGGCCTTGCCCACCAGCAGATTGCCATTGAACTGCACCTTGGCTACATAGCTCAGGCTGCGGCCGCCGGGGCCCTTACGACCACCGTCGCCGCCAAGGTTCAGGCCCTTGGCTTCGAGCAGGGCTTCATAGAAGGCGGTGAAGTTCAGGCGCTCGCTGCCGTCCTTCTTGGTGCTCACGTAGCCGCAGCTGCGCACCAGATCAGACTTCGAGGCATCGCCAAGCTCCTTCACTTTGGCCAACAGTTCGGATCCGGTGAGCATGGTTGGAAGAATCGGATGCGCTCACCTTAACCCTCCAGCTCTGCAACGGCAAGCTGCAATCGTGGAATGAGGCTGTGTGCTGCGGTTTGGATTGCCGCCGTGTTGGGTTGCTGTCATGCCAGCTGCTTCAGCAGAGCCTTGCCCGTGCGTCTGTCTGCTGGCCTGCTGCGTTGATCGCTGGCTTCTCGCTACATTGCCGGCCTCTGCGTTTCTGTTGCCGTTCGCTTCAGCAACCCGCTGCTGTGCACCAGGGTCTTGAGGACCATGCTTCTGCTACAGCCCTCGCAACCGCTGCCGGCCCCTTGTGCTCTGGAGCCGCCAACGCAGCAGAGCAACGGCAGGGTGTTCAACGGCGCAAGCCCCGTAGACGGACCGGGATTCCACGCTGTGTGTGCAGCTCTGCACCCGCGCTCAGCCATTGCTTCGCTGCGCGAGATCGAGCAGGTCGGGCAGCATGGGCCAGCACGCTGGGAATCACAGGGCCATGGAACTGGTGGGCCGGGAGGCGCAGGTGGCGCGGGCGCGTTTGCTGGAGTTCCTCAAATTCCGGGTTCTGGCGGCTCAGGAGAGCTTTTTTGCACCGGAGCCCGAACCGGCCGCCCTGCGCCAGTGGTTGGCCGTGCACTGGCCCCAGGCTTGCCGGCTCAGCGATGCGGATCTCCTGCTCACCCTGGAGCAGGCGCGTCAGCTCTACACCGAGGAACCACGCCGGGGTGGACCGTAGGGTGAAAGGATCTGCGGGGCGATGGCCATTACGCGTTCTTCCTCCCCCGCCCCTTCCCAGCAACAGCCTGGCCCTGCCGCTGGCTCCCGGCGCCCACGCCGCCGGCCTGTCGCCGAATCGGCCGCCAGCAGCGTGCGCCCCACAGCGGCTGTGCCGCCGCCGTCGGAGGAGGCGCTGAACGGTTCTCCCTTCACAGCCCTGGGGCTGGGTCGCCCGATCGTGCAGGCGGTGCTGGAGAAGGGCTACACCATCCCGTCGCCCATTCAGGAGCAGTGCATTCCGGCCGTCTTGGCCGGGCGCGATGTGATGGCGGCTGCTCAGACCGGCACCGGTAAGACCGCCGGCTTCACCCTGCCGATGCTGGAGCGGTTGCGCCATGGCCCCCATGCCCGCAACAATCTGGTGCGGGCACTGGTGCTCACCCCCACCCGCGAGCTGGCGGCCCAGGTGGCTGAAAATGTAGCGGCCTATTCCCGCCACCTGGATCTGCGGTCCGATGTGGTGTTCGGCGGCGTCAAGATCAATCCGCAGATGATGCGCCTGCGTGGCGGCGCCGATGTGCTCGTGGCCACACCGGGCCGGTTGATGGACCTGGCGCAGCAGAACGCGGTGAAGCTGGATCGCGTGGAGATCCTGGTGCTGGATGAAGCCGATCGCATGCTCGACATGGGCTTCATCCGCGATATTCAGAAGATCCTCAAGCTGCTGCCCGCCCGGCGGCAGAACCTGCTGTTCTCTGCCACCTTTGAAGCCTCGATCAAGAAGCTGGCCACCGGCCTGCTCCACAACCCGGTGCAGCTGCAGGCCACCCCGGAGAACCGCACCGCTACCACCGTGGAGCACGTGCTGCATCCCTGCGATATGGATCGCAAAGCGGAACTCCTGTGTCATCTGATTCGCAGCAACGCCTGGCAGCAAGTGCTGGTGTTTTCCCGCACCAAGCACGGCGCCAATCGCATCGCGGATCGCCTCAGCAGTGAGGGCATGGCCGCTGCCGCCATCCACGGCAATAAGAGTCAAGGGGCGCGCACCCGGGCCCTGGCGGGCTTCAAAGCCGGTGAGTTGCAGGTGCTGGTGGCCACCGATATCGCCGCTCGCGGCATCGACATTCACCAGTTGCCCCACGTAGTGAACCTCGATCTGCCCAACCAGGCGGAGGATTACGTGCATCGCATCGGCCGTACCGGTCGCGCCGGTTGCAACGGCCATGCCGTGTCGTTGGTGGCGGCCGAGGAGCACGAGTTGCTGCGCGCCATCGAACGCTTGATCGGCACCTCCCTGCCCCGTCAGGAGGTGCCGGGTTTCGAGCCCACCGTGCTCTCCGCTCCCCCCCTGGATCTCAGTGGTGGCCGCGGTCGCGGTGGTCGCAGTGGTGGTGGCGGCGCTGCCCGCGGCGGTCGGCCCACCGGCCGTTCGGCAGACCCCCGCACCGGCGGGCGCCCCGATGCCCGCCCCCGCAGCCGCTGATCCCGCTGGTTGGTGGGGTTCGATCCGCGTCGCTGGCCTTCGGGTTCCACCCAGCCGCAGGGGGTCACCACCATCCTTGATGCCCTGCTGGTCGAGAACGACGCTCTGCGCCGCGAGGTGCAGCAGCTACGCCGCCGGCTGGAGCTGCTCGTGCGGCCACCTGCCCGCCCAACGGGCAGCACCGGTGCCAGGGGCCGTGGCTCGGCGGCCTCTGCGGTACCCCCGCCACGGATCACGCCGGCCCAGGTGCAGCGGTGGGGTGACGCCCTGGCCAGCCAGAGGGGCTGGCGTGAGTTGCGGCTGGGTGAGCCGGATGGTGGCGGCCTGCAGGGTGTGCTCGACGACCTCAACCGCCGCAGCTTTCAGCCAGGGCTCAGCCTTCAGCAGCGCCTGGATCGTCTTGTTCCAGGCCTGGGCCGTGATCTGCTGGCGGCGCTGGCCGGTCCGCCCAGCCGCCGGCGCCTGGCCATCCTGGCGGCCTTCGCTCTCTACGGCGCCAGCGCCAGCGAGTGGCTGGACGACGAACCCCAACGGGTGGTGGCTGAGCTGCGCCAACGGCAGGCGGCCTTGCAGTCTGGCCCTGGGAGCGGGCAGAACAGCAGGCGCCGCACCCGCAGTGATCACCGCAGCCAGCACAGCCAGCACAGCCAGGCTGAACCCGCCGCTGCCGATCCCCGCCGCCTGGAGGCCTACCGCCACCTCGGGTTGGAGTGGGGCGCCTCGCGCCAGGCGATCAAGGCGGCCCACCGCAAGCTGGTGAAGCGCCACCATCCAGACATGGGTGGACGAGCGGAGGACTTCCAGCGCATCAGCGACGCGTATCAGCTGCTGATGGCCTGAGGCCCACCGCTGGGCTGCTGGAACGGTCACGGCTCCCTGCTGCCCCGCTGGCGGGGGGCCGGGCCGATTCAGTGGAGCCTGATCGAGGGCGACGCCGAAACCGGCGTGGGGATCATGGCCATGGAAGAGGGGCTGGACACCGGCCCGGTGCTGCTGGAGCGCACGATCCCGATCGGCCTGCTCGACAACGCCGCCCAGCTCGGGGCGCGGCTCGCACAGCTCACAGGCTCCTTGCTGGTGTTGGCGTTGCCGCGGATCGAGGCCGCCGGCCCGGGGCCGGAAGGCGAGCGGCTGGCGCGGCTGGCGGTACGGCCCCAGAGCC
Source organism: Vulcanococcus sp. (assembly GCA_046094445.1). GTDB lineage: Bacteria > Cyanobacteriota > Cyanobacteriia > PCC-6307 > Cyanobiaceae > Vulcanococcus. The sequence continues at coordinate 503 of JBJTHL010000223.1, read as the reverse complement.
CAGAGGGAGTCACCTACGCCCGCCTGCTCACCAAGAAGGATGCACACATCCACTGGAACCAGTCGGCGCTGGCGATTCACCGCCGGGTGATGGGGCTGTATCCCGGCGCCAGCAGCCGTTGGCAGGGGCGCCGCCTCAAGCTGCTGGCCAGCGAACCGCTGGTGCAGCGGCTGGCCGATCAGCTCAGCCCGGAGGCGGCAGCGCTGGCTGCGGAATGGGCCTCGGCCAACAGGCCAGCCGAGCAAGCCCCAGCCCCCGGCACGGTGTTGGCGATCGCAGCGGACGTGGGGCTGGTGATCGCCACCGGCGGCTGTCCGCTGCTGCTGCGCGAGGCTCAGCTGGAGGGCAAGCGGGCCACCAGCGGCCAGGCCCTGCTCCAACAGCTCGGCCCTCAGCTGGGTGATCAACTCGGCGACGAGGGGGGCGATGACGGGGGCGTGGAGCCCAGCGCTGGGCCTCAGGCCATCAGCAGCTGATACGCGTCGCTGATGCGCTGGAAGTCC